>JBELHE010000008.1:0-30367 GCA_042091575.1 Cryomorphaceae bacterium | reverse complement strand
ATATTCGTTCAATTAGTCTTGATAAATTAAATAAATTTATTCATAAGAATAATCTTCCTTCATACAGGTCAAATCAGATTTTCAATTGGATTAATAAATCCTCCTTTAGAAGTTTTGATGATATGACTAATTTGCCAAAAAGCTTAGTTAATTTATTAAAAGAAAACTTTGTAATTAATTTTGCCGAAATATTATCAAAACAAATAAGTAATGATTCAACTATTAAGTTTGCAATTAAGCTGCATGATAAATTAGTTGTTGAATCGGTTTTAATTCCTTCCAATGGACGAGTAACAGCTTGCGTTTCAAGCCAGGTTGGATGTAGTCTCGATTGCGAATTTTGTGCAACATCAAAACTAACAAAGATGAGAAATCTTCACTCACACGAAATTTTTGATCAAGTAATGATTTTAAACAAACAATCAGTTAAAAACTATTCTTTACCAATTTCAAATATTGTGTTTATGGGTATGGGAGAACCTTTACTTAATTACAAAAATGTTATTGATTCAATTAATTTAATAACCGGTGAAAATGGAATACAAATCTCAAATAAAAAAATAACTGTATCAACATCAGGAATTTCAAAAATGATTATCAGAATGGCTGATGATAATATCAAGTTTAATCTTGCTGTTTCTCTTCACTCAGCTATTGAATCAACTAGAAATAAAATTATGCCTTTTTCTAAATCTTTTCCCATTAACAAATTAATTGATAGTCTTTGTTATTGGTATGAAAAAACAAAAAGAAAAGTAACTTTCGAATATTTAGTTTGGAAAGGAATTAATGATAATGTGGAACACATTGAAGCTCTAGTAAAAATTTGTAAAAGAATTCCCTCAAAAGTTAATCTAATTGAATACAATAGCATAGATGATCCTAGGTTTCTTAAAGCTGAAGAGTTTTGGATTAATAACTATTTAAAAACTTTAAAAGAACATAAAATTGCAGTTTCAATAAGAAGATCAAGAGGGAAAGATATTCAAGCAGCTTGTGGTCAATTGGCAAATAAACATTAATTTAACTAACATTGAAAAAGGTATTTAAAATTAGGCAACCAATAGCACAAGAAATGGAAGTTTTTGAAGAAAAATTTTCCAATTTAATGTTAACAAAAGTGCCTTTATTAAATAGGATTACACACTATATAATAAAGAGAAAAGGAAAACAAATGAGACCGATGCTTATCTTTCTATGTTCTAAGCTTTTGTCTGAAGGTAATGTTAACGATAAAGTTTATCGTGGTGCATCTGTTATTGAATTAATACATACTGCTACACTAATTCATGATGATGTTGTTGATGACAGTAATAGAAGAAGAGGTTTTTTTTCTATTAATGCTATCTGGAAAAATAAAATAGCTGTTTTAGTTGGTGATTTTTTACTATCAAAAGGTATGCTTTTATGTATTGAGAATAAAGATTTTGATTTACTTGAAATTATTTCAGAGTCTGTTAAAAATATGAGCGAGGGTGAACTTCTTCAGATTGAGAAGGCTAAGAAATTAGATATAGAAGAAGATATTTATTTTGAGATAATTAGTAAAAAAACAGCATCTTTAATTAGTTCGTGTTGTAAAATTGCTGCTTGTGGAATTGGAATTATAGAAAAAGAAAAGAAAATAATTGGAGATCTAGGAACCTCAATTGGTATTGCGTTCCAAATAAAGGATGATTTATTTGACTATGGTAAAAAGAAAATTGGCAAGCCAAGGGGTATCGATATTAAAGAAAAAAAACTAACATTACCATTAATATATTCAATTAATAATTCTGATAAAACAAAAAAGAGATGGTTAATAAGGTCAATAAAAAAATATAGTAAAGACAAGAAAGTCGTAAGTCAAATAATTGATTATGTAAAAGAGACTGGGGGATTGGATTATGCTATTAAAAAAATGAATGAGTACCATAAAAAAGCTTTAGAAATTTTAGAAAAATTTCCTAAAAATAAATACAATGATGCATTGAAAGAAATGATTGATTATGTTATTGAAAGAGATTATTAAATTTATATTGTGATATCAAAAATTACCATTGATAAAGTATTTGAAACCGCACTAGTAGAGGAAGTTATTGAAGATTTTATTCAACTTAAAAAATCTGGCTCAAATTTTAAAGGTCTTAGCCCTTTTACCGATGAAAAAACACCAAGTTTTATGGTATCTCCCGCTAAACAAATTTGGAAAGATTTTAGTAGTGGAAAGGGAGGGAATGTTGTAGCTTTTTTAATGGAACATGAGCAGTTGTCTTATCCTGAAGCGATAAAATATTTAGCAAAAAAATATAATATTGAAATTGAAGAAACACAACTATCTGAAAAACAAAAAGAAAAAATTAATGAAAAAGAAAAACTTTTTATTATTACTGACTTAGCTAAAAATTTCTTTAAAAAACAATTTAAAGAATCAGATTTTGGGAATAATATTGCAAGAAGTTACCTAATTGAAAGAGGTTTCACAGATTCTATAATTGATCAATTTGAGATAGGTTGTTTGACTGATTCTAATAATAATTTAAAAAACTTTCTAATAAATAAAAATTATAAAATTGATGATTTAATTTCGATAGGTCTAGTTTCTTCAAAAACTAATAATGATATTTACAAAGCACGTATAATATTCCCTATAAAAACTATTTCTGGTAGAACCGCTGGTTTCGGTGCTAGAACCTTAAAATCAAATTTCAAATCTGCAAAATACATTAATAGCCCCGAGTCAATTATCTATAATAAGAGTAAAATTTTATATGGTCTATATATTTCTAAAAGTGAAATTGTGAAACGAGATAATTGTTTTGTAGTAGAAGGTTACACAGACGTGATTAGATTTCATCAAAAAGGAATTAAAAATATTGTTTCATCCTCTGGAACTGCCATGTCAATTGATCAAATTAACCTAATTAGAAGATTAACTAAAAATATTACGATGCTATATGATTCTGATAAAGCAGGAGTGAGCGCAACTATTCGTAGTATTGATATGATTTTGGAACAAAACATGAATGTAAATGTAGTATTGTTCCCAAGCGATGAAGATCCCGATAGTTTTGCAAGAAATAAAGAAAATAATGATATAGTTACGTACCTGAACGAACATTCCGTAGATTTTATTGAATTTAAAGCAAAGCTTTTGAGTAATTCTCTTAAAAAATCACCAACTGAAAAGGCAAGAATAATAAATGAAATGGTTATTAGTATTTCAAAAATTCCAGATAGAATAAAACAAGAAATTTACATCAAACATTGTTCGGATATAATGAGTATTTCTGAAAATACTTTATTTAATGTTTTAGCTCAATTATTACACACAAAAAAACAACCTAATGCTAAAATAAATCAGAATGAGAAGATTTTTATTGAAAACAAAAGAGTTGATCAAATTTTTGAGTTAGAAAAAAAAATTATTGAGATTTTAATATTATATGGTGATAGAAAAGCAACATTTGATGAGATTCAATTGATTAAAAACGATATGGGAGATTTTACTTATAAGCCTGTCAAATTGGACTCACTTGTTTATGAAAAAATCTTTCTAGACTTGCAATCTGATGAGGTTGAATTTGCCAATGATAATTTTAAAGTTTTATATGATCTTCTTATAAGTGAGTTCCAAAAAAATGAAGGTTTTAATCCTAAAACTTTTTTAAATTCTTTAGATGAAAATCTATCAAATTTAGTCACATCAATTCTAATGAATGAAGATGTATATCACTTACATAACTGGGAAACTAAAAATATTTTTGTAAAAGAAAAATTAAAATCAATATCTCAGCTGGTAACCGAAACTATCTTAACATTAAGAACTCTATTGATTAATAAAAAAGTTGGGGAATTAAGTAAACAAAAAGACAGTAGTGAGAATTTAAACCAAGATCTTCTAGATGAAATTGTGAATTATTATCAATTAAAATCTTTGCTGTCTAAAAAACTTAATAGAGTTATTTAGATTTTATATTTTTTTGGTATGATACATATTGGTATAGGCAACATTTTATGTTTATTAGCGGAATTAAAATAACTTAAAATATCATATACTTCTTTTTCTCTAGGACTGAGATTATGAATGCTAATGTTTTTTTCAATTTGTTTCATAGCTTTTTCAAGTTCTAAATAGGTTGCTCCAATTTGATCTTCATCTGTCCTTGAATCATCCCAAAGTCCGTCTGTAGGTGGAGCCTTGATTATCTCACTGATTATGCCCAAATGTTTGGCTATATTCCTTACATCAGTTTTTATTAAATCAGCAATTGGGGATAAATCAACACCTCCATCTCCGTATTTTGTATAGAAACCAACTCCAAAATCTTCAACTTTATTACCAGTTCCGACAACTAAAAAATTATTAATTGTTGCATAATAGTAAAGTGTAGTCATGCGAATCCTAGATCGTGAATTAGCTAAAGCTAATAGATTATTTTTTGCTTCGATTTTTTGAATCTTGTCAGAATAATTTGAAAAAGATGATGAAAGATCAATCATTTCAGATTTTACATTAGAAAAATTATTTTTTAACCATTCGATATGATTATTAGATCGCTCAAGCTCATTACTGCTTTGATTGATCGGCATTTCTAAACACAATGTTGGACGGCCTGTAGATGCAGCTAGAGTCGATGTTACAGCAGAGTCAATACCTCCCGAAATTCCAATAACATACCCATTTGTTTTTGAATCAATTGTATAAGTATTTAACCAATTGACAATGTGTTTGATTACCTTTGAGTGGTTCATAAATAAAATTAATAATGTATCAAATTTACTGCCAAATTAATTTATTTAAATTTCGATTTAAAATTATTTTATTTTTTATTTTAATATTGATTGGATGTAATAAAAAAAACACAAACGATTATGAAGATATTATAGTTGACAGATTTGAAAAGAAATTTTTCAGCATTAAATCTGATTCTTTGAGCTTTTTAATAAGTCAATATCCATACTTATTTCCAAAAAATTTCAGTCATGAAGAATGGATTAATATTAAAAATGATTCGTTAAGAAAAATTATATTTAAAGAAACCCAGAACAAGTTTAAAGGAAAGCACCTTAATAGTAGTATTTCAAAATTATATAATGAATTAAGGAATCAATTTTCCAATTTTAATTCTCCAAAAATAATCACTATAAATAATGGTATAGATTTTAAATATAAGTTAATTGATGCAGATTCATTAATTATATTGTCATTGGATTGTTATTTGGGAAATGATGATTTATATAAAAATATTCCAGCTTACATATCACAAAAAATGAATAATAATTTTCTAATAAGAGATTTAGCCGAAAAATTAATTTTAAAACAAATAAAATATCCATCAGATCGTCAATTTGTATATAAGATTATCTATTATGGTAAGATTTATAATCTTATGGTTAAAGAGCTTGATATAAACGAAGCTATTGCTTTAAGCTACAATGATAATGAAATTGAGTGGGCAATAAATAATGAACTTGAAGTCTGGAAATTTTTTATTAAAAATCAAATTCTATTCAATACATCAAATTCCATGAATGATAGATTTTTGAACATTGCTCCATATTCAAAGTTTGGTATTTCAATTGATTATGATTCAGCACCAATGATTGGAAAATGGATTGGATATAAAATTGTTAAGTCATATTTAAAGTCAAATAATAAAAAAATTGAAGATATTTTAAATATGGATGAGTATGAGTTATATTTAAATTCTAATTATAAACCTTAACTATGATTTCAAAAAAAACGGATATTATAATAAATGTTGAACTGGATGAAAATAAAATTCCAGATAAAATGAGTTGGTCTGCTAAAGATGGAGGTATTTCTAATCAAGATATAAAAGCTTTTTTATTTTCATCATGGGATCATGTAAATAAAGAGACAATGAAGATTGATTTATGGACAAAAGATATGCCTGTTGATGAGATGAATATTTTCATACATCAAACGCTTGTTAGTTTGTCGCAATCATTTTTTAAGGCAACTAACAACGAAAAAATGACAGATGCATTTGATCAGTTTTGTGATTATTTTTCTGAAAAACTAGAACTTAAGAAAAATTAATTCTATAATCTTTTATATATTTTCTAATATCCATAATTCCAATATTTTTTGTTGAAGAAGTAATAAAAAACTTTTTATCAATTTTTTTATTTTTTAAAAAATTAAAATAATTAATACAATTTGTATCAAGATTGTTTTTTTTCAATTTATCTGCCTTTGTAAAAACAATATTAAAATTTTTTTTATTTGCAATTAAAAAATGAATAAAATCAACATCAGCAGAAAGTGGATCATGTCTAATATCAATTAATAAAAAAATCTTTATTAATCTTTTTCTGTTTAATATGTAGTCAAACGAAGTATCTAGAATTTTTTTTGAATCTAACTTTGATAGCTTTGAATATCCATAGCCAGGAAGATCAACAATGTAAAAACTATTATCAACAATATAATGATTGATTAATTGTGTTTTTCCAGGTTTTTTTGATGTTTTTGCAATATTTTTTTTATTTAAAACTGCATTTATCAAGCTTGATTTTCCAACATTTGATCTACCAATCATAGCAAATTCTCTTAAATTATCATTTGGGCATTCTTTCTCATTTGAGCTACTTTTTTTAAATGATACGTTAAATAAAATAGACACGCTATAGATTTTTTTTTGAAAGCCAATCGGCTAGAATAGTATTAAATTCTTTGGGATGTTCCATCATAGGCGCATGTCCACATTTATCTATCCAAAATAGATCTGAATTTGGTAAAAGTTTATTAAAATCTTTAGCAACTTCAGGGGGAGTTACAGTGTCTTGTTTACCCCATATTATTGCAGAGGGCACATTGATTTTTGGTAAATCTTTTGCCATATTGTGTCTAATTGCGCTTTTCGCCATAGCTAATATTTTGATCAATTTCTTCCTGTTATTAACAGTTTCAAAAATCTCATCAACTATATCTTTAGTAGCAGTTTTTGGTTCAAAGAATACACTTTCAGTCTTTTTCTTTATAAAATTATAATCCTCTCTCTTTGGATAGCTGTCGCCCATAGAATTTTCATAAAGTCCAGAGCTTCCAGTTAATACAAGACCTTTAATAAAATTTGGATAAAGCTTAGAGTAAATAAGACCAACATGTCCACCCAAGGAATTGCCAAGAATGATAAAATCTTTTAAGTTTTTAAATTTTACAAATTCATTAACAAAGTTTGCAAAAAACTTGACATTTGTATTCAATAGTTTTGAAGTATAAATAGGTAATTCAGGTGCAATAACATTATATCCTCTAGATGGGAATAGATTAAAAACATCATCAAAATTACTTAAACCACCCATGAGACCATGTAGAATAAGAATAGGTCTACCCTTACCAACACTTTTGTAATTGAATCCGTTTTCTGAAATATATTCTCTCAAGACAAATAGATTTAAATCAGTATTTAACAAAGATAGATATTTCATATTTAAAATTTATTATTAAATAAAAACTTGAATGTTTATTAATTAATGTATTTAAAATATTGATAATTAAAAGGTTAGGTCTATTTAATAGAAATTATTAACAATGTGGTAAAATGTGGTAAAATGTGGTATTATTTCAATATATTTGATAATAACACTAATCTGATATGTATAGTCTTGTTGGCACACATGAATGTAAGATCGACGTTAAGGGTAGAATTATGTTTCCATCTCCCTTCAAAAAACAATTAGAAAAAAATCTTTCAAAAGGTTTTATTATTAAGAGGTCTGTTTTTCAAAATTGCCTGGAGCTTTTTCCTTTAGACCAATGGAATGAAACTATGTTAGGGGTCAATAAGCTGAATAGATTTACAAAAAAGAATAATGATTTTATTAGAAGATATACAGCTGGGTTGAAACATATTAAATTAGATAAAGCTGGAAGAATATTAATACCAAAAGATTTAATAAATTTTTCACTGCTTAAAAAAAATATTGTTATGGCAACTGCTTTAAATATTATAGAGATATGGGATAAGGAAATGTATGAAAAAGCTATAAATGATTTAAGCATTGACTTTGCAAAGTTAACAGAGGATGTAATGGGTAACGAAAATAGAAATGTTTCATAAACCAGTTATGTTACAAGAGACGGTTAATAGTCTTGAAATCAAGAAAAATGGTATTTATATTGATTTAACTTTTGGTGGAGGTGGGCATTCAAAAGAAATTTTACAAAGAATAAATAATGACGGCAGGGTAATAGCCTTTGATCATGATCAGAGTGCAATAAATAATATAATTCATGACAGTAGATTTATGTTATTAAAACAAAACTTTATTTATTTAAAACAAAATTTGAGTTATTTGAAAATTTCAAAGGTTGATGGAATTCTCGCAGATTTAGGTGTCAGTTCTTTTCAATTCGACTCTTTAGACAGAGGATTTAGTTTTGAAGAAGATTCCAATCTTGATATGAGAATGAACAAAGAATCTAATGTTAATGCAATTGATATTTTGAATAATTATAGTGAAAGTGAGCTAGCCAATATTTTTTTTAACTATTCTGATTTAACAAATTCTAGAAAAATTGCCAAAATAATAATTGAGAAAAGGAAGGGCAATAAAGTGCAATCGTCAAATGATTTAAATAAAATTTTATCAGTCTTTACTAACCCAGGATATGAAAACAAATTTTTAGCTAGAGTTTATCAAGCTATAAGAATTGAAGTAAATCAAGAGATAAAAAATCTTAAGCAATTATTAAATCAAATCCCAAATTTATTAATTAAGAACGGCTTAGTATCAATAATCACTTATCATTCAGTCGAAGATAGGCTAGTAAAAAGATTTTTTAAGAATAATTGTTTTAATAATGAACCAAATAAGGATGACTTTGGGAACAAAGTCTTGTCAATAAAGCCTAAAAGTAATTTTATAAAACCAACTGAGATTGAAATTAAGTCTAACCCCAGAGCAAGAAGTGCAAAACTTAGAACAGCTATCAAATTATGACAAAAAAAATAATCGATGTACTAATTGGAAAATTTTTGATTGAAAAAATTAATCTTGACAATGTCAAGTTTATTCTATTTATATTTTCTCTAGCTTTTATCCTAATTTATTCATCTCACAGCGTAGACAATAAAGTATATAAAATTAGTGTATTGAACACTGAATTTTCAATGATCGAATCAAACTTTATTGAAATTAGAAAAAAACTTATGAATCTTAGAGCTGAGTCAAACGTTAGAAAAAAATTAATTAATAAAGAAATAAAAACATCACTCACCCCGCCAACTAAAATAGTTATAAATGAATAATAATCATTTTGTGTTTAAACTTTATGGATTTGCAGTAGTATTTCTGTTATCTGGTTTATTTATCGGATATAAATTATTCCATATTCAGTTTGTTGAAGGTGACAAATACAGAAAATTAGCTTTAGATAAAACTCTAAAATATTCAACAGTAAATTCTCAAAGAGGAAATATATATTCGTCTGATGGCAGCTTATTAGCTACATCAACAGTTTCGTATGATATTTTTTTTGATTCTAAAACTGTTAAACAAACTTTATTTGATAGTCAAGTTTCAAATCTATCTGAAAAATTAGCGAAGTTAAAATCAACAAAAAAGACACTAGTTAGAAATTCATTAATTAACGCAAGAAAAAACGGAAATAGATATTTTTCTATTATTAAAAATATAAGTAGAGAGGATGTAAATAAAATTAAAAATTTTCCGATTTTTCAACATGGCTCTATAAAAGGTGGATTAATTATAGAAAAGAAAATAAAAAGGGAATTTCCGTTAGGAAAAGTGGCTGAAAGAACCATAGGTTATGAAAGAATTGATAAGGATGGTAATTATAAGGGAGTTGGATTAGAACATGCATTTGGAAATTACCTAAGAGGTCAAAACGGTTACATGTTAAAAAGAAAAATATCTAATGGACAATGGAAAACCTTAAATAATGACTTAAAAAAAGAACCTATTAATGGGTTAGATATTGTTACTACTATTGATAGCGAAATCCAGGATATTGTTCATGACTATTTACTTGAGCAAACTGAAAAATATGAAGCTCACCATTCTTCTGCTATAGTGATGGAAGTTCAAACTGGTAGTATAAAGGCCATATCAAATTTTGGATTAACTGAAAATGGAAAATATTATGAAAAACTAAATTATGCTATTGGAGAGGGTATTGAACCAGGATCAACATTTAAGTTAATAGCGATTGCAGCAGCTCTTGAGGATCAAGTTATTGATACAATTCAGAAAGTAGACACATCAAATGGAATCGTTGATTTCTATGGCTATAAAGTAAGAGATACTAGAAAAGGTGGTTATGGCAAGATTAACATAATGGATATTATTAGGCTATCATCAAATACAGGAGTTGTAAAAATAATAGACTCAGCATATAATAAAAATTCAAAAAAATTTGTAGATCGTCTTTATAATTTTGGTATAGCAAAACCAGTAATTAACTCAATCAAAGGTGAACCGAATCCAAAAATCCCTCACCCCAAAGATAAAAACTGGAATGGCCTTTCTCTTCCCTGGATGAGTTATGGCTATGGAATTAATATGACTCCTCTACAGATATTAACATTTTATAATTCTATTGCTAATAATGGAGAAGTTGTTAAACCAAAATTCATTCAAAGTACAAGAAAGTTTGGATCCAATGAAAATAAATTATACCCAAAACAAATTTTGAATAAGTCAATTTTTTCAAATAATACAAATAATATTTTAAAGAAAATGCTTTATGATGTAGTCCATCACAAAAACGGGACAGCTAATAATATTGAATCTAATCATTTAAAATTATCTGGAAAAACAGGAACCGCACAAGTTGATTATACAACTGATAGTATTAATTATATTTCGAGTTTTGTTGGATATTTCCCGTCTAAAAACCCTAAATATTCATGTATTGTTGTTTTAAATAAACCTAATAAAACTAAAGGTTATTATGGTTCAAGTGTTGCAGCACCTGTTTTTAAAAGAATTGCAGAAAAAATATTTTCTAAATATCCAAAAATTGAGAAATATGAAATAGATGATTTAAATAAAAACATTAAGATTTCTAAACTGAGTACTAATAGTAATTCCAAAGAAAAAATAATGGCAAATAATGGAACTTAGAGAGCTTTTAAAAGATATTGAAATAGTTAAAATTTTCGGTGAAGAAAATAAATTAATCAGCGATATTAAAAATAATTCTAATTATGTAGAGCCTAATGATTTATTTATTGCAATTAAAGGTAATATGAAAGATGGTCACTCATTTATAAATAATGCTATAAAAAATGGTTCAAAAACTATTATTTGTAAAAAAATTCCAAATGAAATTAAGAAGGATATAACATATGTTGTTGTAAAAAAATCAAGGGAAGTATACTCAAAAATTTGTTCAAACTTTTTTAATAGACCCAGTAAAAAAATTGGTTTAATTGGGATAACTGGAACTAATGGAAAAACTACAACCTCAACATTATTATATAATATTTTCAAATTATATGGATTTCGTGTAGGACTATTATCAACAAATAAAATATTGATTAATAATAAAAAATTTAAAACTGATTTAACTACACCCGATTGTTATTTAATCAATTTTTATTTAAACGAAATGGTTAAATCTAAGGTTAGATATTGTTTTATGGAAGTATCATCTCATTCAATAGATCAAAAAAGAATTTCAAATTTAGATTTTAATTTGGGTGTTTTTACTAATATTTCACATGACCATATTAATTATCATAAGACTTTCAAAAATTATATTTATACAAAAAAGAAATTTTTTGATACTCTCTCTAAAGAATCTTATAGTTTAATAAATATTGATGATAAAAACAGCAATATCATGATTCAAAATACTGAATCAAATATTAAAACTTTTTCTTTAAAAAAACTTGCTGATTTTAATTTAAAATTGATAGAAAATAATATTGAAGGATTAGTTGTAAAGTTGGATGGAAAACTAGTCCATACTCAAATCCCTGGAAAATTTAATGCATATAATTTAATAGCTGTATATGCTGTTTGTGACATATTGGGCTTAGACAATCTAAAATCAATCGAACTTTTGAGTAAGTTGAGGCCAGTTGAAGGTAGATTTCAAATAATTTCAAACAATGGCGTGACTGGTATAATTGATTTTGCGCATACACCTGATGCAATTGACAAAGTGCTTAAATCTGTAAAAGATTACATTAAAAAAGATGGAATAATAATAACAGTGCTAGGCTGTGGAGGAGGAAAAGATAAAGAAAAAAGATTTAAGATGGGTAATATTTCATCAGAGTTAAGTGATATATCAATTTTCACATCAGATAATCCAAGAGATGAAGATCCTAATCAAATTATAGAAGATATGATAAAGGGTGTTGATATTAAAAAAAGAAATAAAGTTAAAATTGTTAGCGACAGAAAAGAAGCAATAGAAGATGCAGTTTCTTTATCTAAGCCAAATGATATTCTTTTAGTTCTAGGAAAAGGACATGAGAATTATCAAATTATTGGAAACAGTAAAGTTGAGTTTAGTGACAGTAAGGTTCTTAAAAATTTTTTAAAAATAGCAGTATAATGTTTTATTATTTATTTGATTTTCTAGAGAAAAATTATCAATATGCCGGAGCTAGTCTTTTTCAGTACTTATCGTTTAGAGCTTCCATTGCTTTCATTGCAGCCCTATTAATTTCAATGCTTTTTGGAAAAAAAATAATCAATTATTTATCTAAAAAACAAATTGACGATAATATAAGAGAATTAGATTTGCCTGGTGAGAGTTTAAAAAAAGGGACTCCAACCATGGGAGGTATTATTATAATTTTATCAACAATAGTACCCATAATTTTATTTGCAGATTTTAAAAACATATATATAATAATATTGTTAGTTTCAATTTTGTGGTTAGGAATTATTGGTTTTATTGACGATTACATAAAAGTATTTAAAAACAATAAAAATGGTTTGAATGGTTACTTTAAAATTTTAGGACAAGTTATTCTAGGACTTTATATAGGTTTTACTGTTTATTTCAACCCAGAAATAAAAACACAAAATAATTTTAATAAAGCTGAAAGTACGTTAATTGATGATTATAATAAAAAATTAAAGTCAGGATCACTCAAAACTACAATCCCTTTATTAAAAAATAATGAGTTAGATTATGAGAAAGTATTTGGAATTAAATCAGATAATTTTAACTGGATTTTTTATATAATTATAATTACAGTTATAATTGTATCTGTCTCTAACGGCACTAATTTAACAGATGGTTTGGATGGTTTGGCAGCTGGCTCATCTTCAATAATAATTTTTACACTTGGAATTTTTGCTTGGGTCTCAGGTAATATAATTTTTTCCGATTATTTAAATATTATGTATTTACCAGGTATAGGAGAAATAGTTGTTTTTATTGCTTCAATGCTTGGTGGATTAATTGGATTCCTTTGGTATAATACATATCCTGCTCAGGTTTTCATGGGAGATACTGGTAGTTTAACAATTGGAGGGTTGATAGCTATCATTGCTATTCTGGTAAGAAAAGAATTACTACTTCCAATCTTGTGTGGTGTTTTTTTAATTGAAACTTTGTCAGTCATAATTCAAGTCACATATTTCAAATATTCTAGAATGAAATTTGGCATTGGTAAGAGAGTTTTTTTAATGACGCCCATTCATCATCATTTTCAAAAAAAAGGATATACAGAAACTAAGATTGTAGTAAGATTTTGGATTGTTTGTATTATGCTAGCTATAGTCACATTAATTACTTTAAAAATTAGATGATAAATAAGAGAATGATAACAATTTTAGGTTCAGGTTTAAGTGGTTATGGCGCACTTAAACTTGCAGTTAAAAAAAATATTTCAGTCTTTCTATCGGATAATTCAAAAATATCAGATAAAACAAAGGAATTTTTACTAAAGAATAATATAAAATTTGAGGAAAATGGTCATAATTGGAATATAATTTCTGACTCGAAAGAAATCATAATTAGTCCAGGAATATCAGCAAAATTTGTTAGAAAACATATACCATCATTTAATAAAAAAAACATATTATCAGAAATTGAATTTGCCAGTAGATTTACAAATTCTTTTATAATTGCAATCACTGGTTCAAACGGAAAAACAACTACGAGTTTTTTAATATATCATATTTTGAAAAGTTCTGGATTTAATGTTGGTATTGCAGGAAATATGGGAAAAAGCTTTTCGGAGTCAGTTGCTGATAACAAATATGAATACTATGTTCTTGAAGTTAGTAGTTTTCAGCTTGACGATATTATAAACTTTAAGCCAAACATTTCAGTAATAACAAATATTTCTGCAGACCATTTAGATCGATATGATAATTCTATCTCAAATTATATTAATTCAAAATTTAGAATTATTAAAAATCAAAGTCTTGATAATAAATTAATACTTAACGGAAAATGTAAAAACTCAATGCATCATCTAAAAAGTACTCATATAAAATCTCAATTAATAATAATTAATCAAAGCAATCCTAAAAATAAAAAATCAAATAAGATTTTTCTCGAAGAAAATAAAATTAAATCAATAATTAATAATAATAAACTTGTTATGGATATAAATAATTTATCAATCCAAGGAAATCATAATATTCAAAATACAATGGCAGCAATCTGTGTTTCACAGCTTTTGAATATTTCTAATGATTCAATCAAAGAGAGTCTAAGAACATTTAAAAATATTCCACATCGTTTAGAACATTTTTTGACAATTCAAAAGGTAAAATATATTAATGATTCAAAAGCAACCAATATTAATTCAGTTTATTACGCTTTGGAATCTGTTAAAACTCAAATTGTATGGATAGTTGGAGGAGTTGATAAGGGAAATGATTATAATGAATTAATTCCTTTAGTTAAAAATAAAGTTAAAGCAATTATTTGTTTAGGTAAAGACAATTCAATACCAATTAATTTTTTTTCTAGCTATTGTGAATTGATTGTTAGTACGAATAACATGCGAGATGCAGTACAAAGCGCATATGAATTTGCAAAACAGAGTGATACGGTACTATTGTCCCCGGCATGTTCAAGTTTTGATTTATTTAAAAACTACGAAGAAAGGGGTAATAAATTTAAAGAGGAAGTAAGAAAGTTATGAGTTTAATTTCAAATTTAAAAGGAGATAAAGTTGTTTGGTATGTAGTATTAGCCCTATCATTCTTTTCTTTTTTACCAATTTTTAGTGCTAGTTCAAATTTTGGTACAAACTTTATTTTTTCAAATTTATTTAAACATATAGCCATTATTATTGTAGGTGTTTTAATAATGTACACCACTCATTTAATTGATTATAAATATTTTAAAGGATTGTCTAAAATCACTTTACCATTAATTATAATTCTTTTGTTATATACTGCTTTCCAGGGAAATCAAATTGAAGGCGCTAATGCTAGTAGATGGATTAATATTCCTTTAATTGGAATTTCATTTCAACCATCGTCATTAGCTTCAATTTTTTTATTGATATATATATCAAATTTTTTATCAAAGAATATTGATAAAAAATTAAATTTTAAATCTTCATTTATTCCACTGTGGATTCCTATTATTTTAGTTACAATGTTAATATTACCTTCAAATTTTTCTACTGCACTGATGATATTTTTGATGGTACTTACTATTTTATTTTTAGGACAATATCCTTTTAAATATATTTTTTCGATAGTATTGTCAGGGATAATTTTCGCATCTGTATTTATTTTATTAGTAAAAAATTATCCTGATTTACTGCCAAATAGAGTTGATACATGGTCAAATAGGATTGAAAATTATATTAACCCTGTTTCTGACGAATCTAATTATCAAATTAATAGAGCAAAAGCAGCTATAGCTAATGGATCATTATTTGGAGTTGGAGCTGGAAAAAGTTCAATGAAATATATATTACCACAAAGCACATCGGATTTCATCTTTTCAATTATAACTGAAGAGTATGGTCTCCTTGTAGCACTTTTAATATTATTGCTTTACCTGATCCTGCTATTTAGAATAATTATTATATCGTATAAGTCGAGCTCAAACTTTGGAAAATTAATTGCATTGTCTGCTGGATTACCAGTTGTATTTCAGGCGTTCATTAATATGGGAGTTGCTGTTCAACTTATCCCTGTAACTGGACAACCACTCCCGTTAATTAGTATGGGTGGTACATCAATATGGACAACATTTCTCGCTTTTGGGATTTTATTGAGTGTTAGCTCAAGAAATGCAATAAATGAATCAGAACACAAAATAAATGATTTGAAAATTAATGGATAGAAAGTTTTTAATATCAGGTGGAGGAACCGGTGGACATATATACCCAGCTATTGCAATAGCCGATGAACTAAAACTCAGATTTTCAAATTGCAAAATACTATTTACCGGCTCAAGTTCTAAAATGGAGATGAATAAAGTCCCGAATAATGGATATGAAATTATTGGCTTATGGATTTCAGGATTTAATAGAAAAAATTTTTTTTCAAATATTTTGTTCCCTCTAAAAGTCATTATTAGTTTGTTTCAATCAATTAAAATTTTATATAGATTTAAACCTAACGTTGTTATTGGAACAGGTGGTTTTGCGAGTGGACCAACATTAATTATTGCGAGTTTTTTTAAAATTCCAATATTTATACAAGAGCAAAATTATTATCCAGGAATCACTAATAAAATTTTATCAAAATTTGCTTATAAAATTTTTGTTTCTTACGAGAGTATGGAAAAATTTTTTCCAAAAGAAAAAACTTTAAATTATGGTAATCCTATTAGAAATAGATTTGGGAAAGTTGATAAAATAAAAACAAAAGAATTTGTTTCAAACAATAATATTAACCCAAAGAATAAAACAATTTTATTTTTAGGTGGAAGCTTAGGGTCTAAAGTATTGAATCAGTTTGTTCTGGAAAATTCTAATTTCTTCGAAAAAAACAATTATAATGTTATTTTACAGTGCGGCGATAGATATAAAAATTTATATAACGAAAAATCAGGTAATATAATCGTATTACCATTTATTGACCAAATGCCTATTGTCCTGTCATGTTCCGATTTAATTATCTCCAGAGCTGGTGCTATTATTATTTCAGAATTATCTGTAGCAGGAAAGCCAGTCATTTTTGTTCCATCACCAAATGTTGCCGAGGATCACCAAACAAAAAACGCAAGGTATTTATATGATTTGGAAGCTGCAGAACTTGTTCATGAATATGAGATTGATTATAAATTAAATAATGTAATAAATAAAATTTTTCTTAGTGATAAGTACAGAAATAAAATGGCAAATAAATTAAAATCATTATCCAATTCGAAATCTACTGTGCTAATAGTTGATGAAATTGAAAAATATATTAAATGAATTATCAAGATTATAAATATTATTTTTTTATTGGAATTGGAGGGATTGGAATGTCATCACTAGCTAATTATTTAAAAATAAAGAATAAAAAAATTGCAGGTTATGATAGAGAAAAAACAAATGTCTCAAAAAATCTAGAAAATATTGGTATTGAAATCATATACAATTATGATTTTAATAAAATTAATAACAAGTTCAAGGATTCTGATTCTACATTAGTAGTTTATACTCCTGCAATTTCTAATGAGGATGTAATTTTTAAATTTTTTAAAGATTTTAATTTTATTATGATAAAGAGATCAGACTTATTGGCTTCTATTGTAAATAATAATTTTTCAGTTGCCATTGCTGGTACTCATGGAAAAACCACAATAACAGCAATTCTATCTCATATATTACAAAATACAAAATTAAATTATACAGCCTTTATTGGTGGAATAACAAATGATAATAACTCAAATTTAAATTATTATGGTGATGAAATTTTTATTGTTGAAGCAGATGAATATGATAGATCTTTTTTAAAACTAGAACCTGATATTATTTGTATAAATAATATTGATGGAGATCATTACGACATATATAAAGATTATAATAATTTAAAAAAAGCATTCATCAAATTCACAAAAAGACTAAAAAATAAAGGAATATTAATAACAAATGATGAACTAAATTTTGAATCAACAAATTACGGATTTAATTCTCGATCAAATTTTGTGATCAAAAATTTAAGATTTAAGTCTGGTTACTCATTTTTTGATTTAAAAGATGATAAGATTTTACATAAAGATATTCAATTCAATATGTTAGGTAAGTATAATTGTATAAATGCTCTTGCTGCAATTATAATCTCATTGAAAATTAATATATCATTTGAAATTATAAGAGAAAGTCTTAAAACATTTAAAGGTGTCAAAAGAAGACTTTCTTTTGAGTTATTAGAACCAAAAATATTAATTGACGATTATGCACATCATCCAAAAGAAATTGAATCGGTATTTCAAACCTTAGAAGATATTTATCCTTCTATGAAGAAGTTAGTAATATTTCAACCACATTTATTTAGTAGAACTAGAGATTTCCTAGATGGTTTTGCCAAAAGTCTAGAAAAGTTTGATAAAGTTATATTACTTGATATTTATCCGGCTAGAGAAAAGCCAATTGAAGGTATAACTTCAAAATTGCTTTTAGATAAAATTAAAAATAAGAATAAACTATTGTTAGAAGAAACTACATTATTGGATCTGATTAATAAAGATGATTCTGAAATTATTATAACCCTAGGTGCTGGAAGCATTGGAAAAATAAGTGAGTCTTTAAAAAAAAAATTATTGATTGAAAATTAAGATAACACATATAATATTTATAATTTTTATTTTTTTAAAAATTTCTATTTTAATAGTTGTAAATTATATTAACGGGGAGAATATTTCTGTGATTAATTCATCTAAAATCTTGTTGCGTTCAAATAACTTTATATCCAAAGATTATATACTAAAAGTTCTTAATGCATCAAAACTTATAGGGGATTCAGTTAAAGTGAAATCTGTTGATTTAAAAAAAATTGAATCAAGAATTCTTCTAATACCTTATGTTGATAAAGTATCATCATTCATAGATATTGAATCAAATTTATTTATAAATATAAGTGAAAAGAATCCTGTAATTGACCTAAATGATTATGATTTTTTTCTATCAAACAAAGGGAAACTAATACCAAAAAATGATAGTGTAAAAATTAATATTAAAAGCTATTTTGGAAAAATTGACCCTAAAGCCTATTTTGAATTAGCTCATCTGGGAGAATATATTATAAATAATGATTTTTTCAATAATCATATAAAATATTTCTATTTTGACAGCTCAAGTTATTACTTTAAAGTAAATGAATTTGATTATGAAGTAAAATTTGGAGATTTAAAAAAATTAAAAAATAAGTTAAAAAAATATAAAGGTTTTTATGCATCGAGAATCAACAAAGATGTACTAAAAAACTTTTCTAAGCTAGATTTAAATTTTAATAATCAGGTAATTGCTACAAAGAAATAATATGGAAAATAATGAATTATATATTGGCCTTGACATTGGTACTACTAAAATAGTAGCAATGATTGGTGTTGTTAATGAGTATAATAAACTAAAAATTATTGGAATAGGTAAATCAAAAAGTTTAGGGGTTCACAGAGGAGTAGTTAACAATATTACACAAACAATTCAATCAATACAGACAGCAGTTGAGGAAGCTGAGTTAAGTTCAAGTTATAAAATAGATAAGGTTGTTGTTGGAATTGCTGGCCAGCATATTAGGAGTCTTCAACATAGTGACTACGTTACAAGAGAAAGTTCAGATCAAGTTATTTGTAAAGAAGATGTTGAAAGATTGATTAATCAGGTCTATAAACTAGTAATGCTTCCAGGTGAAGAAATTATTCATGTTTTACCACAGGATTATAAAGTTGACGGTCAAGGTGAAATAAAAGAACCAATTGGGATGTTTGGATCTAGAGTAGAAGCAAATTTTCATGTAGTTGTAGGACAAGTTAGCTCAATAAAGAACATAGCAAGATGTGTTAAGAGCGCTGGAATTAACTTTGAAGGTATTACTCTGGAACCCTTAGCTTCTGCGGATGCAGTTTTAAGTCAAGAGGAAAAAGAAGCAGGTGTTGCCTTAATCGATATTGGTGGAGGAACAACGGACTTAGCAATATTTAAAGATGGGATAATTCGCCACACGGCAGTTATACCTTTTGGTGGAAATATTATAACTGATGATATTAAAGAAGGGTGTTCTATTATCGAGAAACAAGCTGAGCTTTTAAAGATCAAGTTTGGTTCTGCTTGGCCTGGTGAAAATAAAGAAAATGAAATTGTCTCAATTCCTGGACTAAGGGGTCGTGAACCCAAAGAAATAACACTTAAAAATTTATCAAAAATTATTAACGCTAGAATTATTGAGATAATTGAACAAGTATTTATTGAAATAAAGAATTATGGGCATGACGAACAAAAGAAAAAATTAATTGCTGGTATAGTTTTAACAGGTGGAGGAAGTCAGTTAAAACATTTAAAACAATGTGTTGAATTAGTTACAGGTATGGACACTAGATTAGGTCAACCAAATGAACATTTAGCTGGTAATAATTCTGTTGAAATTTCAAATCCTACTTATGCAACTGCTGTTGGTTTAGTTATGAATTCTTTGAACAGAAAAAAAAATAACACGAAAGTTAAAGAGGAAGGGTCGGAAAAAGATCAAGTTAATGATTCAAAAAAAGAGAACAGAAGTACAGATTTTTCAAAAACAGTTTTTGAAAAATTCACAGATAAAATAAAAAATTTTTTAGAGAACGCAGAATAAAATAACAACTATGAATATAAATCAAGATTTTAATAATTTATCATTTGATTTACCAAAAAATCAAAGCAACGTCATCAAAGTGATAGGAATTGGAGGAGGAGGAAGCAATGCAATTAATCATATGTTTTCAAAAGGAATTAAAGGAGTAGATTATGTAGTATGTAATACTGATGCTCAAGCCTTGGAGAACAGCCCAGTGCCGAATAAAGTCCAATTAGGTATTAACTTAACCGAGGGTATGGGAGCAGGTGCTGATCCAAATGTTGGTGAGAAGGCAGCAATTGAAAATCTTACTGACCTAAGACAAATGCTAGAAAAAAATACAAGAATGGTTTTTATAACTGCTGGAATGGGAGGTGGTACTGGAACTGGTGCTGCCCCAATAATTTCAAAATTAGCTATGGAAATGGATATTTTAACAGTAGGAATTGTTACAATGCCATTTATTTTTGAAGGAAAAGTTAGACAAAATCAAGCAAATAAAGGTTTAGAAAAACTGAAAAAAAACTGTGATTCGTTAATAGTTGTCAATAATAATAAACTAAGAGATATATATGGAAATCTTGGTGTTAAAGAAGGTTTTTCTAAAGCTGATGAAGTTCTTGCAACTGCCGCTAAAGGTATTGCGGAAGTAATTACTCACCATTATACTCAAAACATTGATTTAAAAGATGCTAAGACAGTATTATCAAAAAGTGGTAGTGCAATTATGGGCTCAGCAGGATCCTCTGGTGATAAAAGAGCAATAAAAGCCGTTACAAATGCTCTTGATTCTCCATTACTTAATGATAATAGAATCCAAGGTGCCCAAAATGTATTATTGCTAATACTCTCTGGTTCTTGTGAAGTTACAATTGATGAAATAGGAATTATAAATGATTTTATTCAAGATAGGGCTGGTAACAATGTTAATATTATTATGGGTATTGGTGAGGATCAAAATATGATTGATGAAATTTCAGTTACTATTATAGCAACTGGATTTGATATTAATTTACAAGATGAAATTATTCATGTTGATCCAAAGAAGAAAATTCATTACTTGGAAAATGAAGGTGAGGTAGTGGAAAAATTTGAAAATAAAAAGAATGAACCGTCTTTACAATTTGATTACGCATCAGATTCTATAGATTTTAAAAATATAAATTTTGATTCTGAAAACATCAATGATTTTAATACAAAAACTGAAACCTTTGAGTTAGATAATATAAATGATATTGATGTTGATTTTGAGCCTGTTACTTTTAATAATTCAAATATTATTGATGAACAAATTGACATTGATAATATTTCTGCTGATATTAATGAATCTAAATTTGTAAGTAAAGAAATAAATGAATTAATTATTGAAAACACAATTAATAACAACAATAATGATAAAGTAGTTCATATTCTTGAAGAGGATATTAAAGATATAGAAGTTATTGATCCAGTACATGTTATACCATATACCATGGTTGCTGATTCTGAGCCTCAGAAAGTTGCAGAAGACATTAATTCAAGCTCTGAAAAAAATAAATCTGATGATGATTTTAATCCATTTAATAATCCGATTGCTAAAGCTCTAGCTAAAAGAACAGAACAAAGAAAGATCAAATTAAAAGAATTTAATTATAAATTTACAAAGTCAAGAAGAGTTCAAGACATGGATAAAGAGCCTGCTTATAAAAGAGCTGGTATTGAATTAGAGAATGATATTAGTAATGAAATATCATTAACAAAAATTGAAGAGGATGAAGATGGGAACATAGAGTTAAAATCAAAAAATTCCTTCTTGCACGATAATGTAGATTAAATTATGAGTTTATTAAAAAAAATAAATAATGATATAATTTTAGCTATGAAATCTAAAGATTTTTTAAGATTAGAATCTTTAAGAGCAGTTAAATCCTCAATTTTATTATTTAAGACTAAATCTGGATCATCTATCAATATATCTATTGATGATGAAATAAAAATTTTACAAAAACTTGTTAAACAAAGAAAGGAGAGTGCAGAAATTTATAATAAACAAAACAGATTAGATTTATGTGAAACAGAACTAAATCAAGCACAGATAATTGAATCTTTTTTACCCAAACAGCTAACTCCAAATGAAGTAAGTTTAGTTGTAGAAAAAATCATTAATAAATTAAATGCTTCTAGTATCAAAGATATGGGAAGAGTTATGGGTTTAGCTTCAAAAGAATTGTCAGGTAGATCTGATGGAAAAACAATTTCTGAAATTGTTCGAAAAAAATTGATGTAAATTGGCCAAGTAGTTCAACTGGATAGAATATCAGATTTCGGCTCTGAGGGTTGAGGGTTCGAATCCTTCCTTGGTCACTTTTTCTTGATTTCTAAATTACATTTGTTAAAAAACCTGATTGATAATAAAATAGAAGCAATTGCTAAACCTACTAAAAAACCAATCCAAACGCCTAAAGCCTTAAATTCGGTATATAACCCTAAATAAGTCATAATAGGAATGCCAAAACATACATATGAAAAAAAACAAATTAATGAAGGTGTCTTAACATCTTGGATTCCTCTTAAAGAACCTTGAGCTACAATTTGAATTCCATCAAAAATTTGAAAAAGAGCCACAATCAAAAGTAATTTGGAAGCAATATTTGCTGTTTCCATAATATCATAACTACTAATTTTTTCCAGATAAAGCCAAGGCAAAAAATTAGATGCTAAAAGAAATATTATAGCAAATAATATTTCAATTAAAATTATCATAAAAAAAAATGAAATTGCAATTCTTCTAAGATTTATAAAATCATTTAGTCCTTTTTGATTCCCAATTCTTATTGTTGCTGCGATACTTAAACCAAGAGCTACCATAAATGTGATAGTAGATAAATTTAATGCGATTTGATTAGCAGCTTGATAATTAGTTCCAATTATTCCACAGACCCAAATACCAGAAATAAAAAATCCAACTTCAAACATCATCTGAAGTGCTGAAGGATAGCCAAGATTTATGATTTTTTTAATATTGAATGATGAATAATCTAAATAAAAAAAACCACTTATATAGTTACTTATTTTCTTATTTGATTTAATAAGAACAACTATGATAATTACCATTGAAATTCTGGATATTAGTGTACCAATTCCAGCTCCAACTAACTCCATTTTTGGAAATCCTAGCTTACCATAAATTAAAATATAATTTATTATGATATTAATCATGTTTGCTATTATTGTTGAAATCATTGCAATTTTTGTTAATGCTAAACCATCAGAAAATTGCTTAAATGATTGAAAAAGTACTAACGGAAATAATGAGATTGCAACCCAAGTTATATATGGAAAAGCAAGCTGTACAACATTATCTGGTTGTCCCAAACTATATATAAGTGGTTTCGACAAGAGTACGATTAAACTTAATATAATCCCCAATATAAAACATATAATTATTCCGTTGGAAAGAATTGTTTTTATATTTTTTATATTGTTTTTTGCATTACTCTCGGCAATCAAAGGAGTAATAGCAGTTGAAAACCCAATTCCAAATGACATGGCTAAAAAAATAAAACTATTTCCAAGAGAAATAGCAGCTAATTGAGATGTTCCGAGTTTACCAACCATCACGTTATCAATAAATGCTACTAATGTGTGTCCAACCATTCCAATTATAATAGGATAGGCTAGTTTTAAATTATATTTAAACTCTTTAATATATATTGATAGATTCAAACTATATTTTAGTTTTTATTTTAATATATTTCGAGGTTTTTAAATTTGTTTTTGGACTAACCACATAATTTAAAATTTCAAATTCTAGATTTATGAAATCCTTAATTTTTTTAGTTTTTATATAAATTGTTTTACTTGACTTTGGTTTTAGTTCTATATATTTATAATCGTTGTGAAATGTATATTCACCAGTATAATTGAGACTAATCGGTGCCACTGATTTATTTATTAATTCAACCTCTAATATCTCTACTTTTCTGTCTCTATAGTTATATCCTTTTGAAATAGCTTCAAAATTATAGTTAATTACTTGAGTAAGATTTTCATGTTTTCCGATTATAAGATCTCTAAACCATATAAAAGTATTACCATCGAAAAGAGCATCTTTAATTGATTCCATAGATCGACTCTTAGAGATAATAAATGTTAGTGGCCTATGAAAGCTCTCTCTCTTATTATTAAAATCCCATTCAATTAATATATGCACATCACTTGTGCCCATAACTGTTAGATTATTTTCTAATGCAATTCTTAAAGCTTCCTCTGAAAAAGTATCAAAATTTACAACTTCTATCCCGTGCAGTAATCCTTTTTCTATTATTTTTTTGTGAATTGGGTCAAGTTTGGCTATTCCATCACTTCTGTTAGCCTCCCAATTTGGGTGATTCCAAAAAACAAAAGCTCCTTGATTATTAGCTTCTATAATTGCTTCCTCAAATTTTAATGGTTTATTTTCTATATCAAAAAATTTATTGGCATTTTCTATAAAAATGGCATTAAAATGACCTGGAGGCATTGGTTTTGTTATTTCTGTACCATGGACAACAGCTAAAGGTTTATTTTTAACATAACCACCAGCAATTTGAAATGATCTATTTCTGTTTTTATGTGGTATATCGTTTAAGTGTGATTGATATTCAATATGTTCAGTTAATGAAATTAAATCTATACTATCTCTTACTGCTTCATCAACCCTTAAGGTTGGCCAAACAACTCCGTCTGAAAAAACTGTATGTATATGTAAATCTGATGAAATATAATATGCATTTTCGGGGCTTTCAAAAAATGTTTTGACACCTTGTGATTGGCTTGGACTAAAAAAAACAAGTAATAATAGAAGTTTTAGATATCTCATAAGTTCTGATTTTACAATTCTTAATTTAAGAAAAATAAAATGGTTAATAATAAATATCACCTGAGCAGTGATCTTTTTTTGCTCCAGTAACTGATTTTAAACAATTTATTTTATTTTCCATTCTTAATACACCTAATAAACCAAAGATTAAAGCTTCTTTAAACTCAATTATTTCTTTCAGGGGAATATGAATATTTATATTATAATCATTTTTAAGTGTGTGAATTAAATTTTTATTAAATACTCCACCACCACTCACTAAAACCTCTTTTGAATCACTTATATTTTGATTTATTTGAAAAGCTACATGTTTCACAAAAGTAGCTAGTATATCTTGAACGGGAATTTTAAAATCATCTATTAAAGGAAAAATTTTATTATTGACAAATTCAATTCCCAAAGATTTAGGGTATTTATTTAAATAGAATCTTATCGAATTTAATTTGTTTAATAAATCATAATTAATTTTACCTTTTTTAGATAACTTCCCATCAATATCGTAGTTATAACCAATTTTTTTTGAATAAAAGTTTAAAACAGTATTAAGTGGGCAGATATCATATGCAATTATTTTATTTCTTGATTTTATCGAAATATTAACAAATCCACCTAGATTTAGACAATATTTGAATTTAGAAAATAAAATCTTATCTCCAATAGGTACTAATGGAGCACCTTGACCACTCATACTTAAATCCTGAGTCCTAAAATTATTTACAGTTATTAAGTTTGTAATTTTTTGAATTAATTTACCACTTCCTATTTGTAAAGTTTTCCCATTTTCAGGTTGATGGAATACTGTATGACCATGAGATGAAATCAAATCAACCTTATTAATTTTGTATTCACCAATAAACCTATTTACTGATTTACCAATAAAAACACCATATTCAACATCAATTTCATCTATTTCTGAACTATTTTTTTTAAAAATATCTCTAAGTTTATTTAAAATTTTTTTAGGATATTCATAAGTAACTGAATTTAATATTTTAAAATCAGAAAGATCTTTTTTATTAAATACACACTGGCATAAATCTAGTCCGTCCAAGGATGTACCACTCATAACACCAATAACAATAACCTTATTCATTATTATTAGAAAATATTAAATAAAATTAGATTTATAAAGAATTTAAATAAGAAATAGTTGAACTTGGATCTTCAGATTTAAAAACAGAGCTGCCTGCGACTAGTATATTTGCACCAATATCAAACAGTTGTTTTGCATTATTCTTGTCAACACCGCCATCAACTTCAATTAATGCTTCCGAATTAGTCTTAATCAAAAGGCTTTTTAATTCTTCTAATTTTTTAAAGGTATTTTTAATAAAAGATTGTCCTCCAAACCCTGGGTTAACACTCATTAAACAAACTAAATCAATTTCATTAATTGATAATTCTATAGAAGAGATTGGTGTACTTGGATTGATAGCTACACCAGCTTTCATACCATTATTTTTAATATTTTTTATATCTCTATTTAAATTATTTGAGGCTTCTACATGTATTGTTAAAATATCACTACCTAAATCAGCAAATTTTTTAATATAATTTTCAGGGTTAATTATCATTAAGTGTACATCCATTAATTTTTTTGAATGTTTCTTGAAAACCTCCATTATTGGTGTGCCAAATGATATATTTGGAACAAAAACACCGTCCATTACGTCAAGGTGGAACCATTCAGCTTCACTATTATTAACTAAATCAATTTCAGATTCAAGGTTCCCAAAGTTACAGGCAAGCATTGAAGGTGCAATTATTCTAGTTTTACTATCCAAGATATGTCTTTAATATTTTACTTCTGGATGTGTGTTTTAATCTTCTAATAGCCTTTTCCTTTATTTGTCTAACACGTTCTCTTGTTAAGTCAAAAGTTTCGCCAATTTCTTCTAATGTCATCGCATGTGCCTCAGCTAATCCAAAATATAGTCTTACAACATCAGCTTCTCTAGGCGTTAATGTTTCTAAAGCTCTTTCAATTTCAGTTTTTAATGATTCATGAAGCAAACCTTTATCTGGGTTAGGAGATTCACCACTTTTTAAAACATCATAAAGATTTGAATCTTCACCTTCGACTAAAGGAGCATCCATCGAAACATGCCTACCAGAATTTTTCATGGATTCTTTAACATCAGAAACAGTCATATCAAGTTCTTTGGCAATTTCTTCAGCAGATGGAACTCTTTCGTTCGCTTGTTCAAGAAAAGCATACATTTTATTAATCTTATTGATAGATCCTATTTTATTTAAAGGTAACCTAACGATTCTAGATTGTTCAGCAAGTGCTTGCAGGATTGATTGTCTAATCCACCAAACTGCATAAGATATAAATTTAAAACCACGAGTTTCGTCAAATCTCTTCGCAGCTTTAATGAGGCCAAGATTTCCTTCATTTATCAAGTCAGGTAAAGTAAGACCTTGGTTTTGATATTGCTTTGCAACAGAAACAACAAATCTTAAATTAGCTTTAGTAAGTTTTTCAAGTGCTATCTCATCACCTTGTTTTATTCTCTGAGCTAATTCTACTTCTTCTTCAGCTGTTATTAAATCAACTTTACCAATTTCTTGTAAATATTTGTCTAAAGATGCTGTTTCTCTATTTGTAACCTGTTTAGTTATTTTGAGTTGTCTCATTTAAGTCTTTTATTACTTATACGATTTAATATCGAAAAGGTTTCATTTTATTCTTTCTTTTTTGGTCTTTCAAGTAAGACTTTTCTCGATACCTTTTGCTTTCTTGTTCTTGAATCAATACCCATATATTTAACCTTGGTCATATCACCAATATTTAAATATTTTTCAACTTTTTCAACTCTTTCCCAAGCAATTTCAGAAATGTGAAGTAATACTTCTTTTCCAGGTCTAAATTCAACGACTGCACCAAACTCTAGTACTTTAACAACTTTTACATCATATTCTTTTCCAACTTCAGGTTTAAAAGTAATATTATCAATTTTTTCGATAACTATATCGATCATTTCTTGATTAGTTCCTAAAATTTCAATTACACCTTTTTCATTCTCTTCTTCGATTACAATAGTTGTACCTGTTTCTTTTTGCATTTCCTGAATTATTTTTCCACCAGGCCCAATAACTGCACCAATATACTCTCCTTCAATTATTACTTTAACCATTTTTGGAGCATGAGCTTTAACAGAATCAGCAGGTTTTTCGATTGTATCCGTCATCTCCTTCAGAATTTCTAATCTGCCATTTTTGGCTTGTTCTAGAGCTTTTTCTAAAATTTCGTATGACAAACCTTTTATTTTAATATCCATTTGACAAGCTGTAATTCCATCTTTTGTACCTGTAACCTTAAAGTCCATGTCACCAAGATGATCCTCATCACCAAGAATATCAGATAAAACAGAATATCTGTCTCCATCAGAAATTAAACCCATAGCAATTCCAGAGACCGGTTTTTTAATTTTTACACCAGCATCCATTAAAGCCATTGTTCCAGAACATACAGTTGCCATAGAAGATGATCCATTTGATTCTAAGACTTCAGAAACAACTCTTACAGTATATGGACAATCTTCAGGGAAAACTTTACTCAAAGCTCTTTGTGCTAAATTACCGTGACCAATCTCTCTTCTTGAGGTACCTCTTAACGGTCTTGCCTCACCAGTACAAAAAGGAGGAAAGTTATAATGTAAATAAAAGTTTTCTTCCCCCTGGTTTGTTGGAGAATCAATAATATTAGCATCTCTTGATGTGCCAAGTGTTACAGTTGCTAAAGCTTGCGTTTCACCCCTTGTAAAAACAGATGAACCATGAGTAGATGGTAAATAACCTACTTCACACCAAATGGGTCTAATATTAGTTGTTTCTCTTCCATCTAATCTTATACCTTCGCTCAATACTAGCTCACGGATAGCTTCCTTTTCAACTTTTGAAAAATAACTTAAAATTAATTTTTGATTTTCTTCTAAATCTTCTTCACTAAAGGATTCTAATAACTTCTCTTTGATATTATTAAACTCCATGGATCTTTGTTTTTTATCAAGTCCTTTTTTAGCTATTTCATAACATTTTTTATAACATTCACTATGGATTTTACTTAACAAATCATCATTTTCTGCACCATGATCATAATCTCTGGTCTCTTTTTTTCCAATTTCATTAACTAATTCACGTTGAACTTCAATTTGAACTTTAATTGCATCATGACCAAATTTAATTGCATCTGTCATTTCTTGTTCAGAAATTTCATCAAATTCACCTTCAACCATTGAAACTGAATCATAACTTGCCCCTACCATGATATCAATATCTGATTCAGCTAATTGAGTTTTACTGGGATTTATTATAAAACTTCCATCAATTCTTGCAACTCTAACTTCTGAAATTGGATATTCAAATGGAATATCAGACAGTTGAATTACAGTAGAAGCGGCTAAGCCAGCTAATGAATCAGGCATAACATCTTCGTCATGGGACATAAGTTGAATCATTAATTGAGTCTCATAATGATAATCTTTGGGGAATAAAGGTCTTAAAACTCTATCCACTAACCTCATTGTTAATATTTCATCATTTGAAGGTCTAGCTTCTCTTTTAAAGAATCCACCTGGAAATTTTCCAGCTGCAGCAAATTTTTCTCTATAATCAACCGTTAATGGTAAAAAATCAACTGGACTTGCTTTTCTTGAGGAAACAACTGTTGCTAGAAGCATAGCATTACCCATTTGTATAACAGCAGAACCATCAGCTTGTTTTGCCAATTTTCCTGTTTCAATTGAAATAACCCTACCATCTGGTAAATTAATTTCTTTTTTATAAACTTTTGTATTCATTTGTTTTCATTAATTAAGTGTTGTGTGAGTAGCAACCAATGAA
>JBELHE010000007.1:0-31616 GCA_042091575.1 Cryomorphaceae bacterium | reverse complement strand
ATTTCAATGTTTATTGACACAAAGGAGTATCCCTTACACAGTACAAAAATTGCGGATATAAAGCTATGGATAGAAAAAATTTCTAATGAAACAATTGATTTAATAGCTACTTGGTATAAGTTGGAATTAAAAAATTTTGATTTAAATAGAAAAATTAACAGAGGGGAATTAGCTGTAATTATAGATTATTATATAAATCCTTTCCAAAAAAATATAAATTTTAAAGGTGAACTTATTGAACGACAACCAATTAAAAATAAGAAAAGCTGAAATTTCTGATTTAGATATGATTATGGAAATCATTTCTTTATGTACCAAGAATATGATTTCAAATAAAATCTTTCAGTGGAATGAAGACTATCCTTCTAAACAAATTTTTGTAAACGATATTATCAAAAATGATTTATTGGTACTATTATTGAAAAGTAAAATAATTGGATGTGTATGTGTATCTAATGTTATGGATGATTTTTATAGAAAAATTAAGTGGAAAGTTAAATCTGAAAATAGTTTGTATGTTCACAGATTAGCAATAAACCCAAAATTTCAAGGAAGAGGATTTGCAAAATTCATGATGAATTACATTGAACATATAGCTGAAAAAACTAAAGCTTTCTCAATCAGGCTTGATACATTTAGTTTAAATGAAAAAAACAACAATCTATATTATAAATTAGGTTATAGCAAATTAGGTCAAATTTATTTTAGAGACCAAAGTGATATGCCATTTAATTGTTATGAAAAGCTGTTAAAATAGTTTGATTATTTTTACAAAAAATTTAGATGTCTAAAAAGAAACCAGATCAAGTAGCAGATAACCCAAGTATATTGCCATACGCATCCAATGTAGGTGCTCCGGCTATAAAGCCATCAAACTTAACTTCTTTTAAGGAAGAAAAACTTTCAAAAACTAATAAATATTTCTCCTCAAGGTATGAAGAGATTAAAGAAGAGTATAAAAAACTGATGGAATCATATGAGTGGAATCAGTTAATATATAATTGCAGCTTTAGTTTTAAGCCTGACAAGGGAGAAATATATCATCTTTATCAAAGAAACGATCAAAATTTATTTTTGTCTATAATTGGCCCAAGTGAATGGAATGAAATTTATATTGGATCATTTAGGTTTGACTCCAATGATAAATGGGAAAAAGTAGAAATAGTTTAATAATGGTTCCTATTCAATTAAATCCGTATAAAAAAATTTATTTCAGTTCAGATAATCATTTAGGTTCACCTAATAAAGCAATTAGCCTTGAAAGAGAAAAAAATTTTATTATATGGCTTGACCAAATTAAAAGTGATGCTCAAGCAATTTTTTTTCTAGGAGATTTGTTTGATTTTTGGTTTGAATATAAAAAAGTAATTCCAAAAGGGTTTACTCGACTTTTTGGAAAACTTGCAGAATTATCTGACTCTGGTATTGAAATGTTTTTTTTTGTAGGAAATCACGACTGTTGGATTGGAAAATATTTTCAGGACGAATTGGGATTTAAAGTTTTCAAAAAACCTACTGATTTTAAATTTGATAATTATAATTTATTTATTGGTCATGGCGATGGACTTGGACCGGGAGACAGAAAATATAAATTTTTAAAAGTATTATTTAGAAGCTATATTTTAAAGAAATTTTTTTCATTTATTCACCCCGACATAGGATTATCTATAGGTAGTTTCCTGTCCAAGAAAAATAAAATTCTTTCAGGCAATAACATCAAGTTTAAGTCCGTCGATAATGAAATATTATTTAAGTACTGCAGAGATATTTTAAAAACAAAGCATTATCATTTTTTTATTTTTGGTCACAGACATCTTCCATTAGAACTAGATTTGGGAAATAATTCAAAATATTTCAATACTGGTGACTGGATTACTCATTTTTCATATTTAGTTTATGATGGGACTTCATTTAGTCTTAACTATTTTAATAAATAAATTTGATAGAGAATAAAAAAATTGAATATGAGAACACTATAATTGTTGGTGTTATTAATAAGGATCAGACAGAAAATATTGTAAAAGATTATTTAGATGAACTTTCTTTCTTATCTGAAACTGCGGGCGGCGTTGTAAAAAAAAGATTTGTTCAGAAACTTGACTCACCAAATTCAAAAACATTCGTTGGCAGTGGTAAAATTTCAGAAATTCAAATTTATAACAAGAAAAATGATATAAGTTCTGTCATCTTTGATGATGAATTATCCCCCACTCAACAAGGAAATCTTGAAAGAATTTTAAAGTGTAAGATCATAGACAGAACAGGTCTTATTCTCGATATTTTTGCTCAAAGAGCAAAAACTAGCTATGCAAAAAATCAAGTTGAATTAGCTCAATATCAATATCTTTTGCCAAGACTTAAGGGGCTTTGGACCCATCTTGAAAGACAAAAAGGAGGAATTGGTATGAGAGGACCTGGAGAAACAGAAATTGAAACTGACAGAAGAATTGTTAGAGATAAAATCAGCTTATTGAAGAAGAAATTAAAAAATATAGATAGACAAATGTCAGTACAAAGAGGTAATAGGGGAAGTCTAGTAAGAGTTGCCTTAGTTGGGTATACAAATGTTGGAAAATCTACTTTAATGAATGTAATCTCTAAATCTCATGTTTTTGCTGAAGACAAACTTTTTGCAACCCTAGATACAACAGTAAGGAAAATTGTTGTTGAAAATCTACCTTTTTTAATTACAGATACTGTTGGGTTCATTAGAAAATTACCGACACAGTTGGTGGAATCATTTAAAAGCACATTAAATGAAATAACAGAGTCAGACTTAATTTTACACATCGTTGATATTTCTCATCCAAATTATGGCGATCACATCGATTCAGTAAATTCAATTTTAGAGCAAATAAAGTGTTCTAACAAACCAAGTATGATAGTCTTTAATAAAATAGATGCTTTGACAAGAGAGGAGCTGGAAAATTTTAGCTTTAAAGACAGTAAAAGAAGCAATTTATTTATCTCAGCACAAAAAAAAATAAATCTAGATCAACTTAAAAAAAAACTATACAATCGCATAAGAAAAATTCATATTAAAAGATTTCCATATAATAATTTTCTTTATCCAGATTTTAATTAAATTTTTAAATTTATTCCTATACCCATAACTTCTCTAACTTGAAGTCTTTTTATTGAGTTATCATCATAAATAAATTGAAGAATTAAATTGGTAGTTAAATATTTATTTACTTTCATTGACGTGTTAATAGTATAGTCTAAATCTATATTTCCTGGATTTTCTAGATAATCGGAGTATAAGCTAATTCTATTTGAAACTTCTACGTTTTCAATTAGATCAAATTTAAAATATGATCTTAATGATGCTCCAAGTTCAAATCTACTATTTGAGCCTTTGTTAACACCAAAGTACTGTTTTCCATCCGCTAAAGTATCAGTAAAAAATTTATTTACTACAATTAATCTTCCAGTTACTGGAGCAAAGTTAACCCACAAGTCTTTACTTTTTCTCCAGTATAATCCAATACCAATTTGTAGGTAAGCAGGTGAAAAAAATCTAGTTAATTCAGATCTTTCTTCTTCTCCATTTGAATTTTTCCTAAATCTATAACCTTTTGTCCATTGAGTTTTAAAATTTATAAAAGAGGAGTAACTCCAATTTCCAATCAAGTTATTTGAAAACTTTTTACCAAGAAGGGAATTTAATTCTAGTCTGTCATCAGTTTTTTTTAAATATTTACTACCTCCAATACTGTTTAAACCATATGCTGTTATTATCTTAGTGTCCCAATTCCAACCATTATTTTCAAAGTTGAAATCATAATCAATTTTGATTGTCCCTGATAAGCTAGTTTGTCCACCTGCAGTCCAAAAACTATAGCTTGATTGATTACCTAAAAAGGTAAATTTTCCAGAGTTGTTCCAATTCTTTTTAACATCAGACGAATCAATATTTTTTTCCTGACTAAAAACACTTAATATTGAAAAAAGAAAATAAAAATTAAATACAAATTTGGTCATTTTCTTTTATAAACTGGTACAGCTGAACAAGCTTCACCAAACATTATTGATTTTACAAAAGGTTGAAGTTTTTCTATAACCATTGAATAAAAATAATTATTATTGGAAATATCTGAACATCCTTTAATAATCAAAGGCTTATCAACATAGTTTTTTTCATCTAAGTTTTTTATGCCATTTATAATTTGATAGTTGTAAAACTCCTTTTTATTTCCTATAAAATTTTTAATATCTAGCTCGGTTAGTTTTGATGAAATAAGTAAATAAGCCCAATGGGGAATAATAGCATCACTACTACATTGTATTAAAACATTTTTATTTTGTAAATTTTTAAAATTATAATTTTTTATTTTGTTCCTAAAATCAGATTCAATTAAAATTAACTCATCTTTAAGCCAATTTTTTAAATCAATAATTTCATAATTATTTATAATTATAAAATCATTAAAATCAATTGTAATAATTTTACTTTTAGAAACTCTATTTATTATTTTGTATTCCATTATAAGAACCCTAATTCTAGCTTTGCTTCTTCACTCATTAAGTCTTTTGTCCAAGGCGGCTCAAAAGTCATTTCAATTTCAGCACTTTTAACACCTTTTATATCTGCAACCTTATCTTTTACTTCCTGAGGCAAACTTTCAGCAACTGGGCAATTTGGACTCGTTAAAGTCATCAGTATTTTTACATCATTACCTTCATTTAAAAAAACATCATATATTAACCCAAGTTCATAAATATCAACTGGAATTTCAGGGTCATAGATAGTCTTTAAAACCTTCACTACTTTTTCTCCAAGTTCATTTGGATCAATCATTTTTTCAGACATTTTCTTTAATTTAGTTTACTGTATGCTAAAGCATAAAACTTAATTTGTTTTAACATTGAAGACAAGCCATTTGCTCTATTTGGAGACAGATGCTCTTTCAATCCAATTTCATCTATAAAACTTAAATCAGCAGATAAAATTTCATCAGGTGATCTATTATTTAAAATATTAAGTAAAATAGCAACAATACCTTTACTAATTATAGCATCGCTATCTGCTTGAAAATGAATTTTACCTTCACTGTAGCTTGAATATAGCCAAACTTTACTTTGACATCCTTTAATTAGATTTTCATCAGTTTTAAAATCCGAGTTCATTTCATCAAGAGATTTTGATAAATCAATCATGTACTGATATTTTTCAGTCCAGTCTTGCATGAATGAAAAATTTTCAGCTAAATCTTTTCCTTGCTCAGAAATAGTCATACAGTTCAAAGATACAAATTAGCTCAACATAGATTTAGCCATAATTATAGCCTCAATAAGTTTATCAATTTCATTTTTTGTATTAATGAAAGAAAGAGACACTCTTACAGTCCCAGAAATATGAAAGTGATCCATTATTGGTTGGGCACAATGCTGACCAGTTCTTACTGCAATTCCAAATTTATCTAATATTGAACCTATATCATAAGGATGAATATTTTCAATATTAAATGAAATAACAGATGTCCTATTAGCTTTTTCTCCATAAATTTTTAATCCATCAATTTTTTTCAAAGATTTATTAGCGTATTTAAGTAACTCATTTTCATATTTAAAAATATTATCTAGTCCAATTTGATTTAAGTAATCAATCGCATGTCCAAATGCTATTACACCTGAGATATTTGGCGTACCAGCTTCAAATTTATGAGGAATATCTGCATATGTTGTTTTTTCAAAAGTTACATCCGAAATCATTTCACCTCCACCCATTAATGGGGATAAATTTTCTAGTAATTCTTTTTTCCCATAAAGAAACCCAACTCCAGTGGGCCCACATAATTTATGAGCAGAAGCTGTAAAAAAATCCACATCAAGTTGTTGAAAATCGATATTGAAATGTGCTGAACTTTGAGCTCCATCAATAAGAACTACGGCACCATTCTTATGTGATATATCAATAATCGTTTTAATGGGGTTTATTATTCCTAAGGCATTAGAAACATGATTAAGAAAAACAACTTTTGTTTTGGATGAAATTATTGATTTAAAATATTCAATATCTAATTCACCACTATCTTTTAAAGGAATAACATTTAATCTTGCCTTATTTTTTTCTGTCATCATTTGCCATGGTACGATATTAGAATGATGTTCCATGCCAGAGACTATAATTTCATCATCTTTATTTAATAATTCAATGTAACCATTAGCTACTATGTTGATTGAGTGAGTTGTTCCAGAAGTAAATATTATTTCTTCACTATTTTTTGCATTGAAGTGATTCTGAATTTTAATTCTGGATTTTTCATATGCTTCTGTAGCTTCTTCGCTTACAGAATGAACTCCCCTGTGAATATTTGCATTGTAGTTTTTATAATAATTAGATATTGAATCAATAACACTCAAAGGTGTTTGTGAGGTTGCTGCATTATCAAAATAGATTAATTTTTTACCATTAATCTCTCTATTTAAAATTGGGAAATCTTTTCGAATATTTTCTACATTTAAGCTCATTAAAGTTCAAAACCTAATTTGACACCAATTTTATTTGCTATTATTTGGTTAATCTTTGTTTTTAAAGCTTGTATTTTAACATTTTCTAACACATTATTTGCAAAGGCATATGTTAGAAGTCCTTTGGCATCAACCTCGGAAATACCACGTGTTTTTAAGTAAAATAATGCTGATTCATCAAGTTGTCCTATTGTGCACCCATGCGAGCATTTTACATCGTCGGCAAATATTTCAAGTTGAGGTTTTGCATTAACTGAGGATCCTTCACCAACAAGAAGATTATTATTTTGCTGAAATGCATTAATTTTTTGAGCTATTTTATCTACTAATACTCTACCATTAAATACTCCAGTGGAGCTTCCGTTATAAATACCTTTGTATTCTTGATAACTTTCACAGTTTGGGTTAGCATGATGAACCAAAGTATGATGATCAACATGTTGATTATCGTCTAAAATTGTAATTCCTTTCATTATTGAATTTACATTTTTTCCATTTTGATAGAAATTTAAATTGTTTCTAACAATACTTCCTCCAAATGAAAAAGTATGACAACTAACTTCACTGTTTTTCTTTTGATTAATGTATGTGTTATCAATTAAGGATGTTGTAACTAGGTCATTCTGAATCTTAAAATATTCAAGATTTGCACCTTCATTGACATGAACTTCAGTCAACGTATTAGTCAGTGGATCAGTAAATCCATTAGATGAATGTTTTAAATTATGATTTTTTCTAGATATAGAATAATGACTTTCAAAAATTTGAGCCTTTGAATTTTTTTCGAGAATTATTAAATTTCTAGGCTGAAGCATAAGCGATGATTCTCCACCTGAATTTATGTGAATTATCTCAACTGGTTTTTCAAGTTCTATATTTTTTGGAACATGAATAAAGGCTCCTTCTTTTGAAAACGAGCTATTAAGAAGACTAAAGGATTCATTCTCATCAATTAAAGTATTATAATATTTATTGATTATTTCATCATACTTGTTATTCTCAAGAATAGATGAAATAATACATATGTCAACTCCTTCGTGAGTAGTATCCGACCATACAGGGTCATAAGTACCATCAATGAAAACAATTTTGTACGATTCTATTCCTGATATAAAAAAATCTTTTACCTTTTCAAATTCTATTAAATGCCTTTCCTTTTTAAAGATTGTTAAATTATCATTTAATACTTTATTTATTGGGGTATACTTCCAATACTCATTTTTCTTTGTTGGAAAACCAATTTTTTCAAAATCCTTAATTGATTTTGTTCTTATATCATGAACTTTAGAATTAATATCAGTATCTAGCTCGAAAGCTAGGAAAGAAGAAACCATTTTTTCTTTAAGTGACATATTATTTTTTAAATCCAATCGTAACCTTTTTCTTCAAGCTGCAATGCTAAATCTTTTGTACCAGATTTAGCAATTTTACCATCTTGAAGAACATGAACATAATCGGGAATTATATGATCAAGTAGTCTTTGGTAATGTGTAATTATTACAATTGCATTGTTATTATTTTTTATTTTATTAACCCCACTGGCTACAATTCTTAGCGCATCAATATCAAGACCAGAGTCTGTTTCATCAAGAATAGCTAAAGATGGTTCAAGCATAGCCATCTGAAAAATTTCATTTCTTTTTTTTTCACCACCTGAGAAACCTTCATTGAGTGATCTAGAAAGAAACTTAGAATCAATTTCAAGTAAATTAGCTTTTTCTCTAATTTTTTTTAACATTATGCTAGCAGACATTTCTTTTTCTCCCCTGGATTTTAAATTTGAATTTATAGCTGTTTTAATAAAATTTGTTACAGTAATACCTGGTATTTCAACTGGGTATTGAAAAGACATAAAAATCCCTTTATTGGCTCGTTCGTCAGGTGATAAATCTTCAATATTTTCATCTTTATAAAAAATAGATCCTTTTGTAACTTCATAATCTTCATTTCCAGCAATTACAGAAGATAAAGTGCTTTTTCCAGAACCATTAGGTCCCATTATAGCATGTATTTCGCCAGCATTCACGTTTAAGTTTAAACCTTTTAGGATTTCTTTTCCATCAATACTAACATGCAAATTTTTAATTTCTAACATAATTTATTTTTTAACCTACCGAACCTTCTAAAGAAATTTCAAGTAATTTTTGAGCTTCAACAGCAAATTCCATAGGAAGTTTATTTAAAACCTCTTTACTAAAGCCATTTACAATAAGGGCAATAGCTTTTTCTGTATCAATTCCCCTTTGGTTGCAATAAAAAATTTGATCTTCACCAATTTTACTAGTAGACGCTTCGTGTTCTATTTGAGCTGTTCTGTTTTTTGCTTCGATATAAGGGAAAGTATGTGCACCGCAACTATTCCCCATTAATAAAGAATCACATTGGGAGAAATTTCTAGCATTTCTAGCGTTTTTACCAATTTGAACAAGTCCTCTGTAACTGTTTTGAGATTTTCCAGCTGAAATCCCCTTTGAAATTATTGTACTCTTTGTGTTTTTTCCTAAGTGAATCATCTTCGTGCCAGTATCAGCTTGTTGATAATTATTAGTCACAGCTATTGAATAAAATTCACCAATACTATTATCACCTTTCAAAATACATGAAGGGTATTTCCAAGTTACAGCAGATCCTGTTTCAACTTGTGTCCAAGAAATTTTAGAGTTTTTATGACACAAACCTCTTTTAGTTACAAAGTTATAAACACCACCTTTACCATGTTTATTTCCTGGGAACCAGTTTTGAACAGTGGAGTATTTTATTTCAGCATCGTCATGAGCAATTAATTCAACAACTGCAGCATGAAGTTGGTTTTCATCCCTCGATGGAGCAGTACAACCTTCTAAATAACTAACATAGCTTCCCTCATCAGCAATTACTAAAGTTCTCTCAAATTGGCCTGTTCCTGCTTGATTTATTCTAAAATATGTAGAAAGCTCCATGGGGCATTTTACTCCTTTAGGTATGTAACAAAATGAACCATCAGAAAACACAGCTGAATTGAGTGCTGCGTAATAATTATCTTTCTTTGGGATAATTGTACCCAAGTATTTTTTTACTAAATCTGGATGATTTTTAATTGCATCTGAAATAGAGCAAAATATAATCCCTTTTTTTGATAGAGTTTCTTTAAAAGTTGTAGCAACAGAAACCGAATCCATAACAATGTCAACCGCAACGCCTGAAAGTTTTTTTTGTTCATCTATCGAGATACCTAGTTTCTCAAAAGTTTTCAAAAGTTCAGGGTCAACTTGATCTAGGCTATCGTATTTAGCAGTTGTTTTTGGGGCAGAATAATAAGAAATTTTTTGAAAGTCAGGTTTCTTGTATTTAACATTTGACCAGTTAGGTTCTTCCATTTTTTTCCATGATTCAAAAGCATCTAATCTCCAATCAGTCATCCACTTTGGTTCATTTTTCTTTTTAGAAATTTTTCGAACAATTTCCCTGTTTAAACCAATAGGGAATGTTTCAGAATCAATTTTTGTAGTAAACCCATATTGATATTCCTGTTGCTCTAATTCTTTTTTTAATTCTTCTTCTGTATATGCCATAATATTTATAATGAAAAACTTTCCCCACAACCGCAGGTTCTACTAGCATTGGGATTAATAAAAACAAATCCTTTACCATTCAATCCACCAGAGTAATCTAAAGTCGTGCCAACTAAGTATAAAAAACTTTTTTTGTCAACTGCAATTTTAACTCCATTGTGCTCAAAAATCTTATCTGAATCTGAACAGAGTTTATCAAATTTAAGCTCATAAGAAAGACCAGAACATCCACCACTTTTTACACCAACTCTAATAAAATCTAATGATGGATTATAGCCATCTTCCTCCATTAATTTGGAAACTTCTAACTTAGCTTTGTCTGCAACTTTAATCATATTTTACAAATATAACTCTTTAATAAATAATTATAATCTAAATTTGAATTTCAATATATTCAATTATCATACCAAAAATATCATAATTATATGGAAGAAAAAGATCAAAAGTTAACAAATATAGATCAAATAGGTGAGTTCGGATTAATAGATGTTTTAACTAAAGATTTTGTATCAAAAAATGAATCAACAACTCTATCAATTGGAGACGATGCCGCCATCATAAACAACCATGAACAAAAAACACTTGTCTCAACTGATATGTTAGTTGAAGGTGTTCATTTTGATCTTTCCTATTTTCCTCTGAAGCATCTTGGATATAAAGCGATTATTTCTGCAATTTCAGATATATATGCTATGAATGGTATTTGCAATCAGGTAACTGTTTCTATTGCTGTATCAAACAGGTTTAAATTAGAATCTATTAAAGAACTTTATTCAGGGATTAAAGTTGCTTGTAACAATTATAAAGTTGACTTAATTGGAGGTGACACAACTTCTTCAAATAAAGGGTTAATAATATCTGTTACAGCCATTGGTGTTCCTTGTAAAAACGGTTTTGTTACTCGATCTGGAGCAAATACTAACGATTTAATTGTTGTTTCTGGTAATCTAGGTGGAGCTTATTTAGGTTTACAAGTATTGGAAAGGGAAAAACAGGTTTTTCTTGTAAATCCAAATAGTAAACCAGATTTAAGTCAATATAAAAATCTGGTACAAAAACAACTAAGGCCAGAAGCTAGGTGGGATATAATTAAGTTTTTTCAAGATTCTAATATAATACCAACATCAATGATTGATATTTCTGATGGTCTGTCCTCAGAAATAATACATCTTTGTAAAAACTCTAATAAAGGATGTAATATTTATGAGAATAAACTTCCAGTTGAAGAAGATACAATTAAAACAGCTAAAGAGTTTAATTTTGAACCTACAACCATTGCTTTATCAGGTGGTGAAGACTACCAACTTTTATTCACTATAAAACAAGAAAACTTGAATGATGTAGAAAAAAACCTAGATCTTTCAATAATTGGCCATATGATTTCAAAAAAGGAAATGAATTTAATCACGAAATCAGGCAAAAATATTCCCATTAAGTCCATGGGTTGGAAATCTTTTTAATTTAGTTCATAATTGATTCAATTTCGTCCGTAAGAATTGGAATACTTTTCATTAGGTTAGTAGGATTTCCATCAGAATTTATAACAACATCATCCTCAAGTCTAATTCCAAAATCTTCTTCCTTTATGTATATGCCTGGTTCAACTGTTAAAACCATATTTTTTTCAAATGGAATTTTTAGATCGCAATAATCATGTGTGTCTAAGCCTAAATGATGAGAGGTTCCGTGGCTAAAATATTTTTTATACGCAGGTTTGTTTTTCGTTTCATTTTGAACATCAGCTCTATCTAATAATTTGATTCTTAAAAGCTCAGATGTCATAATTTTACCTACCTCCTGGTGATAATCATGCCATAGCACACCAGGTCTGAGTAGCTTGGTTGCCTCATTTTTAACATTCAAAACTGCATTGTATATTGTTTTTTGTCTTTTACTAAATTTACCATTCACAGGTACAGTTCTGGTCATATCACTAGAGTAATTTGCATACTCAGCCCCTACATCCATTAATATTATTTCGCCATCAAGACATTGTCTATTGTTGTCTAAATAATGTAAAAAATTTGAATTTCTTCCAGATGCAATAATTGGACTGTAAGCAAACCTTTTAGATCTGTTTCTTAAAAATTCGTGAGAAAATTCAGCTTCAATTTCATATTCCCAAACACCAGGTTTAATAAAGTTTAAAACTCTATTAAATCCTTTTTTTGTTATTTCACACGCTTTTTTAATAAGTTCGATTTCAATATTATCTTTTATTGATCTTTGTTTTTGAAGAATTGGGTTACTCATTTTAAACTTTAGTCCTTCAGTTTTTTTTAATCTTTCTATAAATCTATCCTCACGTGTTTGAGTCTCAACATTTTGCCTGTAATGTTCATTTTTATTGATATAAATAAAATCAGATTCTTTTATTAATTTTTTTATAATATCATCAAATTCATTAGTCCAGTAAATATTTTTTATTCCAGAAATTTTTCTGGCTTGTTTTTTTGTTAACTTTTCACCTTCCCAATGGGTTATGTGGTCATTAGTTTCTCTAACAAAAAGAATTTCTTTGTGCTTATCTTCTGACGAATCTGGAAACAAAACTAAAATACTCTCTTCTTGGTCAATACCGCTTAAATAAAAAATATCTCTGTGTTGTTCAAATGGGACTGTTGAGTCTGCACTGATTGGATAAATATCATTTGAATTAAAAAATGCAACACTATTTTTAGCTAGTTTATTTGTAAAATTTTGACGATTTTTAATAAATAAAGAATTTTTTATAGGATCGTATTTCATAATAATCTATATAGTCAAATTTAGTAATTTAATAAAAATGAAAAATATTGTCATCATTTTACTTTTTTTATCAGCATATAATTTCAGTCAAAATAATTACACCGCACCCGAACTGATCCAAAAATCTGAAAATCAATATAAAATTGATTTAGAAAAATCGATAGTCAAAAATATAAAGTTTGAATATATTGGACCTAGTGTTATGAGTGGACGGCTAACTGATATTGAAGTTAAACCTAATAGTCCTACAGAATTTTATGTTGCATATGCTTCAGGTGGTTTATGGCATACAACCAATAATGTAACAACATTTACTCCGATTATGGACAATATTAAATTCAAAATATTAAATAATGATAAAAGATTATTAAGCAACGGAGAAATTAAATTAGATAAAGGTTTTAATAGATTACAAATATTGCCCGTAGCTGATAAAAGGTTAAATCAAAAGCAGCGTCAAAAACTTGGGATAACATTAAAAAAGGCTGATGATGGTAATGTGTATTTTAACAAAGGGAAATACATATTTAGTATAAATAATACATCCAAAAAATTTTTAGTTAAATAATACATATTTCTTGTTTGTGATTTTTATGTAGATTAATTTTGACATTTAATAAAATAATATGAGCAATATTTTTAAATCCTCCATCGGCAGAAAAATAGCGATGGCCTTGTCAGGGATTTTTTTAATAGTTTTTTTAACTCAACACTTTCTTATTAATATAACTTCAGTTTTTAGTGAAGAAGTTTTTAATATGTTGTCTCATTTTATGGGTAATAATCCTTTGGTTCAGTTTATACTCCAACCAGTTTTGATAGCTGGAGTTCTTTTTCATTTTGTCATGGGATTTGTTCTAGATTGGCAAAACAGAAAAGCAAGACCTGTTACTTATGCTGTCTTTAAAGGTTCAAGAAACTCAATGTTCGTTTCCCGAAACATGATTATATCAGGACTTGTTATTTTATTTTTTTTAGCATTACATTTTTATGATTTTTGGGTTCCTGAAATGGATTATAAATATATAAAATCATTACCCGATGACCCTGATAGATACTTCGTAGAATTAGTACACAAGTTTGAAAACCCCTACAGGGTAGTTTTATATTGTTTTGCTTTTATCTTTTTAGCATTGCATTTAGTTCATGGTTTATCTTCATCTACGCAGTCTTTGGGAACTAATAATAAATATTCTGATGTTATTAGAAAATTAAGTTTTACGTTTGGAATTAGTATTCCTCTAGGCTTTTGTTTTATTGCCATATACCATTTTTTATCTCACTTTTAACACATAATGTACTTAATTATAACACATTTTATATTATATTTTGTGTTATAATAAAATATTATTATATGAGTAATGTTGTGTTATAAAAAGAATTTTAAACATATTTTTATTTTTTAAAAATTATTCTTAATTTTAACACGTAGATGAAAAAAATTACTTGTTCATTAAATTATAGAAAACCCAAGTTGGATTACGATATAAACGATGAATTAACAGTGTGTGTAAGATATTATCAAAAATTTGATAATGGGAAACACAAGGTTGTTAAAAAAAGTACAGGTGTAAAATGTAAGCTCAAAGACTGGGACACGGATTGGCATAAATCTGATAACAGATATCCTGTAAAGTCATCTGATCCAAAATATTTAGAAAAAAACAGAATCATTAAAAATAAATCAATTGATTTGCATTCTTTAATTAAAGATTCAAAACCACTAAAATATACTTCCAAGATAAATTCTAAAGTACCAATTGGCCCACTCCATTCAAAATGGAGTGATTACAAAAATAAGGTTAGACTAGTTAGTCCAGCTAATAAAAGAAATATTGACATTATTGTTGTTGGCACTGGATTAGCTGGTGGATCTGCTTGTGCTACCTTAGCTGAACAGGGATATAATGTAAAAGCTTTTTGTTTTCAGGATTCACCAAGAAGAGCACACTCAATCGCCGCCCAAGGCGGTATTAATGCTGCAAAAAACTATCAAGGCGATGGCGATTCTGTGTATAGACTTTTTTATGACACTATTAAAGGTGGAGATTATAGATCCAGAGAAGCGAATGTTCACAGACTAGCTGAAGTCTCATCAAGTATTATTGATCAATGTGTAGCTCAAGGAGTCCCGTTTGCCAGAGAATATGGTGGACTTCTAGACAATAGATCATTTGGAGGAGTATTAGTATCCAGAACTTTTTATGCTAAAGGTCAAACCGGACAACAGTTGCTTCTTGGTGCATATTCTGCTATGAACAGGCAAGTTGCTAGAGGAAAAATAGATATGTTTACTAGGCATGAGATGATGGATATTGTTCTTGTTGATGGTAAAGCTAGAGGGATTATTACTCGTAATCTAATTACTGGTGAAATTGAAAAACATTCTGCACATGCGGTCGTTTTGGCATCAGGAGGTTATGGAAATTTATTTTATTTATCCACAAATGCGATGGGAAGTAATGTCTCTGCTGCATGGAAAGTTCATAAAAAAGGTGCTTTATTTGCTAATCCATCTTTTACTCAAATTCATCCAACTTGTATTCCAGTTTCAGGAGATTACCAATCTAAGTTAACTCTGATGTCTGAATCACTTAGAAATGACGGTAGGATTTGGGTCCCTAAGAAAAAGGATGATGCTCTAAAAATTAGAAGTGGTGAATTACGTCCAATTGATTTAATTGAGGATGATAGAGATTATTATTTAGAGAGAAGGTACCCAGCTTTTGGAAATTTAGTACCACGTGATGTTGCATCAAGAGCTGCTAAGGAAAGATGTGATGCTGGTTACGGAGTAAATAAAACTGGTGAAGCAGTTTTCCTAGACTTTTCCTCTGCAATAGTTCGATATGGTAAAGAAAAAGCCTTGGTAAAAGGTATGGATACCAAAGATATCAATTTGGTAAAATCACTAGGTGAAGGTGTAATTAGAGCTAAATATGGAAATCTATTTCAGATGTATGAAAAAATTGTTGATGAAAATCCATATCAAACTCCAATGATGATTTATCCTGCAGTGCACTACACGATGGGAGGTCTATGGGTTGATTATAATCTTATGACCACAATTCCAGGTTGTTATGCAATAGGTGAGGCTAACTTTTCAGATCATGGAGCAAATAGACTTGGTGCTTCTGCACTGATGCAAGGTTTAGCTGATGGTTATTTTGTTTTACCCAACACAATAAATGATTATTTGGCAGATGACATAAAAACTGGGCCTATATCATCCGATACCCCAGAGTTCAATAATGCAAAGAAACATATAGAAGAAAAAATAGATAAAATTATTTTAAATAATGGCACAAAATCTGTTGATTATTTTCACAAGATTCTTGGTAAAATAATTTGGAATAATTGTGGTATGTCGAGAAATAAAAAGGATTTAAATAGTGCAATAAAGGAAATACAGAAATTAAGAAAAGAATTTTATAAGTCGGTAAAAGTAACTGGTGATCAATTTTCTTTTAATGAATCATTAGCCAAAGCATTAAGAGTAGCTGACTTTTTAGAACTTGGAGAATTATTTGCAGTTGATGCATTAAATAGAAATGAATCTTGTGGAGGACATTTTAGAGAAGAATATCAAACTAAAGATGGGGAAGCTCTCAGAAACGACAAGGATTATAAATTTGTTTCAGCATGGGAGTATAATAAGAATATTGAACAATCTAAATTACATAAAGAAGAACTAATCTTTGAAAGTGTGGAATTAAAAAGTAGATCTTACAAGTAAATGAAATTACTGCTTAAAATATGGAGACAAAAAAATAATCTCTCTAAAGGATCTATAGTAGATTATGAGATTGATGATATCTCACCTGATATGTCTTTTCTTGAGATGATGGATGTATTAAATGAAAAGATAATTGCTGAGGATGGAGATCCAGTTGCTTTTGATCACGATTGCAGAGAGGGAATTTGTGGGTCATGCTCAATGTTTATAAATGGAGAGCCTCATGGTCCAGATAAGTTAGTAACAACATGTCAATTACACATGAGAAGGTTTAATAATGGTGATACTATTTATATTGAACCATTTAGAGCGAAAGCATTCCCTGTTGTAAAAGATCTAGTTGTTGATAGATCAGCTTTTGATAGAATCCAGCAATCAGGAGGTTATGTTTCCATAAATACATCAGGAAATACTCTAGATGCTAATACAATTCCAATCGAAAAAGAAAATGCTGATAAAGCTTTTGATGCTGCCACATGTATAGGTTGTGGAGCATGTGTTGCAAGTTGTAAAAATTCTTCTGCCATGTTATTTGTTTCCGCCAAAGTTTCTCAATTTTCTCTACTCCCTCAAGGAAAGGTTGAAGCAAAAAATAGAGTACTTAATATGGTTAATCAAATGGATGATGAAGGATTTGGTAATTGTACAAATACCGGTGCTTGCCATGTTGAGTGTCCAAAAGGTATTTCATTGGATTATATAGCGAAACTAAACAGAGAATATGTTAAAGCTAATTTAAAAAAATAAAATTAAATTTTTTCTCTGATAATCCAATTAGCTCTAACTTTTATAGTGTCATTATAATGTATAACTTTCTCAGGTTTTACTCTTCTTAAATAATCTCCAGTATCCCATTTACCATTTTTATTTTTATCATGTATTAAACGTAAGTTATAATCGCCAGGTGTAATATTTTCAAATACACATGCTTGAAAGCTATTTGTAAGGTTTTTGGACTTAATAATTTTTTCATTCATATCAATCAAATCAACTATAATCGGTTTAAAAGATATGTTAGATAAGTTAATAAAAATATTACCATAGTCAGATCTTTTTTTAGTTGTAAATGAATAGTTTAGAGTGTCAGTTGAATTACCAAAAAAATCTGTAATTCCATCAGGTAAGATTTTTATAAAATATTTATCATTAGGAATAATTTCAAAATCAAAAACAATATCAATTCCATTTTCAATTTCACTTTTAAAAGTTTGACTTGTAGAATCCTTATTAATAATATTAATTTTTGATGAATCAATATTTTTTAAAGGGATTGTACTATTTAAAATAAATTTATCTCCTAAATTAAATGAGCTATTTTTTTCAGATATAATTAATGTGTCATTCTCAAAATCTTTGTTCGGGATTTTATAATAGTTGATAGTATCTATATTTTTTAATGTAAACTTTAATGTATCATGTTCGAAGTTTCTAAACCAGTAATGCAATGTGTCTTTATCTCGTTCTTTTGTAATAATACTTTTAGACTTTTCACTATTTGATAATATTTTTAATGAATCTATATTTCCTCTAAATCCAAACGAGATTTTATTTGAAAATTCTTGATAAGGTTTATAAACTTTATAAGACGGAATTTCCTCAAATAAATCTAAATAAAATACTTTGTCTGAGGGTATATTAATTATAGTATCTACATAAGCAATTTTTTCATTTAGTGGGTCAAAAATATAATTGTTGTTAGAGTCTTTTATTGCTAATAATTTGTAAGATCCCTTTTTTAGGTTAGTGAAATTGAAAAACGTACTATCCAAAGTACTAGCCACATATAATGGCTTTTCTTTAAAAACGGTTGAATCATTAAATTTTTCATTTAAAGGATAAAGCATAGCAGTAATAAAATCATCTTGTTTTCTATTGTAAGCAGTATTAATATTTCCCTTTAATTCTAAAGAATCAATATAGGATCCAGTTGAAAAAACATATTTAAAATAGGGAAGTAAGTTGCCTTCATTATTATCTTTTATGCTCTCACCAAAATTGAATACAAAAGTTGTATTATCTTGAAATTTTTCATTTATTTCAATATCTATAAATTTTGAAGCACCTCCTTGTGGAAAAATTGAATAGTTAAATTTTTCAATTGGGGGTGAAACTACAAGTTGACTACTTAATTTATCAAGTTTAATATATTCATCAAAGTAGATTCTAATTTTTTTATTATTGAAAAATATTGAATTATTTTCTGGTTGCGCCTTAACAAATTTAGGAGCTATTTCATCTTTATCTCCGCCCTCAGGAATACCTCTTTTTGCACATGATAAAATTAAAATTAGAAATAATGTAATAAAATAATTTGATTTCATTTTAAATGCAAAGTAAAATTTTATTTTTAAATCTGGTAAGTGTTTATTAATGAAAGTACTATTTTTGCTATATGTCTGAAGAAAAATTCAAAAGAATAATATCCCATGCTAAAGAATATGGCTTTATTTTTCAGTCAAGTGAGATTTATGATGGATTGAGTGCTGTTTATGATTATGGTCAAAATGGAGTTTTATTAAAAAATAACATAAAAGATTATTGGTGGAAATCAATGGTACAGTTTCATGAAAATATTGTCGGAATTGATTCAGCTATCTTCACTCACCCAACAACTTGGAAGGCAAGTGGACACATAGATGCATTTAATGATCCACTTATTGACAATAAAGATTCAAAAAAAAGATATAGAGCTGATAATTTAATTGAAGACTATATACTAAAAATTGAATCTAAAATTTTAAATGAACAAAAAAAACAACTTAAAAGATTTGGAGATAGTTTTGATGAAAAAACTTTTTTTTCAACAAATCCTAAAGTTTTAAAATATAAAACTCAGATAAAAGAAATTTATACTAGATTTTCCAAAGCACTTAATGATGATAACTTAAATGAATTAAAAAAAATTATTGAAGATTATGATATAGTATGTCCAATTTCCGGATCTAAGAACTGGACTGATGTTAAACAATTTAATTTAATGTTTAAAACTCAACTAGGTGCAACAGAAGGAAGTTCAACAGACCTTTTTTTAAGACCTGAGACAGCTCAAGGAATTTTTTTAAACTATTTGAATGTTCAGAAAACAGGAAGGATGAAAATTCCCTTTGGAATAGCTCAAATTGGTAAAGCATTTAGAAATGAAATTGTTGCAAGACAATTTATTTTTCGAATGAGAGAGTTCGAGCAAATGGAAATGCAGTTTTTTATAAAACCTGGTTCCCAAAAAGATTGGTATGAACATTGGAAAAAACAAAGGTTAAATTGGCATTTGTCTTTAGGAATTGATAAGAATTTATATAGATTTCATGATCATGAAAAATTAGCTCATTATGCAGATGCAGCATGTGATATTGAATTTAATTTCCCTTTTGGCTTTAAAGAGTTAGAAGGAATTCACTCCAGAACTGATTTTGATTTATCAAACCACGAAAAATATTCAACAAAGCAAATTAAATACTTTGATCCCGCTGATAATTCGAAATTCACACCATATGTGCTTGAGACATCCATAGGGTTAGATAGAATGTTTTTAGCTATTTTTTCTTCATCTCTTGTTAATGAGCAATTAGATAATAAATCTGTAAGAGTATTATTAAAAGTTCCTTCAATATTATCTCCTTATAAATGTGCTTTTTTACCTTTACTAAAAAAAGATGGATTACCTGAACTAACAAAAAAAATTCAAAAAAATTTTAAACTCAAGTATAGTACAATTTATGATGAAAAAGATGCGATAGGTAGAAGATACAGAAGACAGGATGCAATTGGAACACCATTTTGTATTACTATAGACCATCAAACTGTAGAGGACAATACTTTAACTATCAGAGAAAGAGATAGTATGAATCAAGAAAGAATTCATATTAATAAATTAGAAGATTTTTTAAGATCATCTTTAGATATTAATAATTGGTTATTGAATAGTGCTTAATATAGTTTCATATAATGTAAATGGAATTAGAGCAGCTCTGAGAAAGGATTTCTCAGATTGGTTAAAAACTTTTAACCCTGATATTGTTTGTCTACAAGAAACAAAAGCTAATCAAGATCAATTCAACTCCTCAATATTTAAAGAACTTGGTTATTATAATTATTGGTTTTCAGCTAAAAAGAAAGGTTATAGTGGAGTAGGAATATTATCTAAAATAAAACCAAATAAAGTTGAATATGGAACTGGAATAGATTACATGGACTTTGAGGGAAGAAATATAAGATTAGATTTTGATAGTTTTTCTGTTATGAGTTTGTATATACCATCCGGAACAAATATTGACAGGCTCGATTTTAAATTTAAATACATGGATGATTTTGCTGATTATATACATGACATTAAGAATTCAATTCCAAACCTTATAATTGGAGGAGATTATAATATCTGTCACAGAAAAATTGATATTCATGATCCAATAAGAAATGCTAAATTCTCAGGTTTTTTGCCTGAAGAAAGAGAATGGTTAGATAAGTTTATTAATAATGGCTTTATTGATACATATAGATATTTAAACTCCTCTCCACATAAATATTCCTGGTGGAGTTATAGAGCAAATTCTAGAGCAAATAATAAAGGATGGAGAATTGATTATTTATTAGCAACTCAAACCCTAAAAAAGAGTATTAAAGAATCTTATATACTTTCAGATGTTATACATTCTGATCATTGTCCAATAGGTGTTAAAATTAAATTATAATGGATTATAATAACTTACCAAATTCAAATATTAAAGTGAGTAAAATTTGTTTAGGTACTATGACCTGGGGAAAACAAAACAATCAACATGAAGCATTTCAGCAGATGAATTATTCTTTAGAAAGAGGGATTAATTTTTTTGATACAGCTGAACTCTATCCTGTTCCAGCATCTCCTGATAAATATGCTATCACTGAAAAAATTATTGGTAATTGGTTTAATGAAAAAAAAAACAGAGATAAAGTCATACTTGCTACAAAAATTGCAGGACCTGGAGATTATACAGCTCATATTAGAAAATCCGGATTTAAGGGTGATTCAATTGAAAAAGCTCTAAATAGTAGCTTAAAAAGGTTAAAGACAGATTATATCGACTTATATCAACTCCATTGGCCAGAAAGAATTACTAACACATTTGGCAACAGAAACTTTCAATATTTTAATGATTCTTGGGAAGATAACTTTCAATTTATATTACTTAAATTTCAAGAATTAATAAAAGCTGGAAAAATTAGACAAATTGGTTTGTCTAATGAAAATCCATGGGGGATAATGAAGTTTTTAGAGTATTCAAAAAATAATCTTCCTAAAATGATTACTATACAAAATCCATATTCTCTCTTAAATAGATTATTTGAAATTGGAAGTTCTGAAATATGTAAGAGGGAAGAAGTTGGATTATTAGCTTACTCACCATTGGCATTTGGTATTTTAACTGGAAAATATTTTAATAATAATTTGCCAAAAAATAGTAGGCTAGCTCTTTTTCCAAGACTTAAAAGATATAATAATGAAAACTCATTTAAAGCAGCAAATTTATACAATGATCTAGCAAAGAAACACAACATTTCATTAACTCATATGTCACTTTCATTTGTAAATGATAGACCTTTTGTAACTAGTAATATTATTGGAGCTACAACAATAGAACAGTTAAAAGAAAATATTGATAGTGTAAAAATTAAATTAAATGAAGAAATTATTTCTGAAATAAATTTAATTAATAATAGAATTCCTAACCCCTCTCCTTAAAAATTTGCTTTACCACTTGATCAAGGTTTTTTAGTTTTAAAACTTCAATTCTTTTTACATTATAGCCAATCTTAGAATTATTTGAAACAATAATTTTATTATAACCCAGACGTTCAGCCTCTGAAATTCTTCTATCAACATTACTTACACCACGTAATTCACCTGAAAGATCAATTTCAGCACAAAAACATGTATCTGAATTTATACTAATATTAATATTAGATGATAAAATTGCTGAAACTACAGCTAAATCAATTGCTGTATCATCAATTTTAATTCCACCAGTTATATTAATGAATACGTCTTTAACCCCAATTTTAAAGCCTGCTTTTTTTTCAAGTATAGCTAAAAGCATATTTAACCTTTTGGAATTAAAACCATTAGAAATCCTCTGAGGAGTACCATAAACAGCACTGCTAACAAGTGCTTGAACTTCAATCATGATTGATCTATCACCATCTAAAGTCACTGCAATAGCAGTTCCTGATTCAAGAGTGTCTTTCTTCGATATAAATAATTCACTTGGGTTTAGAACAATTTGTAAACCTTTTTCATTCATTTGATATATTCCAATTTCATTAGTTGATCCAAATCTATTTTTCTTAGATCGTAATATTCTAAATTGATGTTGTTTATCACCTTCAAAATGTAAAACAACATCTACCATATGTTCTAGAATTTTTGGTCCAGCTATATTTCCATCTTTTGTTATATGACCAACAATAAGAATTGGAATTCCAATATTTTTAGCAAGCTTAATCAATATACTAGTACATTCTTTAATCTGAGTTGTACTACCTTGACTATTATCAAATAAATCTGTCTGAACTGTTTGAATAGAATCTATTACAATAATCTCTGGTTTAGTTTTTTCAACATTTTTTAAAATAGTTTCAATATTTGTTTCAGTTAAAACAAAACAGTTTTTTGGAGAGTTTGAAATTCTTTTTGATCTTAAGTTTAATTGTTCTGCACTTTCTTCACCAGAAATATATAAAACTTTTTCGTTAGAGTTTATAGAGTTTTGAAGTAAAATTGTAGATTTTCCTATACCTGGTTCACCAGAAATTAAAATAACAGAACCTCTTACTAGCCCTCCACCTAGAACTCTATTAAACTCACTATCATTAAAAATAATTCTTTCTTTTTCACATGTTTCAATAGTAGATATATCTCTAACTATATTTTCTTTAAAAATAGGCTCATTTGGTTTTTCTTTTCTAACTATTTCTTCTTTTATTGTATTCCATTCATTACATTGACTACATTGTCCCATCCATTTTGGAAATTTTGCACCACAATTAAAACAATTATATATTGTCTTCGTTTTGGATAACATCAATTAAGAAAATTATTTTTTGAAGGAAAAATTACGGTAGGTTCGAACTTATCGCAGTCATTAAAATCAACTATTGCATAAGATATAATAATAACTTCATCACCTTTTTGAACTTTTCTAGCAGCAGGTCCATTTAAAGTAATTTCACCACTATTTTTTTTGCCATTAATAACATATGTAATCAGTCTTTCGCCATTGTTAATATTTACAACATGAACTTTTTCTCCTTTTTTTATATTAGCAGCTTTCATAAGTACCTCATCAATAGTTATACTGCCAATATAGTTCAAGTCTGCACCAGTAACAGTTGCTCTGTGAATTTTTGATTTTAATATCTCAATTTTCATTTGATAAATATAATTATTTAAGCTTGATGTTATCAATTAATCTTACTCCATCAACTATCACACAAATAAATACTCTGATATTCTCATTTGAATTTAAATTTGTAACTTTTTTTAGATAATTAGTATCCCTAAAATCTAGATATTCTAATTCAAAACCAGGGAATTTGTTAATATTACTGTAAATAATTTTTTTTAGCTTTTGCATACTAATTTTACCAATATTATCTTTAGCAAAAACTAACATTTTGTATATTATGGCAGAATTAATGAACTTTTTTTCACTCAATAATTGATTCCTTGAACTAATCGCTAGTCCATTTTTTTCTCTAACTGTATTACAAATAATTAGTTTAGTTTTTTTAAATGTTTTGTTAATAATCTTTTTAATAATTAAAGCTTGTTGAAAATCCTTTTCCCCGAAAAACGTGAAGTCAGGTTTAAATATTTCAAATAATTTTGATACAATAGTCGCCACACCATTAAAGTGATTAGATCTAAATTCACCTTCCATAATACTATCTATATAACCAAAATTAAAAGTATCGTGTTTCACATCATTTGGATACATTTCCTTTAGAGAAGGCGAAAAAATACATATTTTATCTGACAAAACTCTTATTTTATTTATATCATCATTAATAGATTTTGGATAATTTTTATAATCATCTAAATCGTTAAATTGAGTTGGGTTGACAAAAATAGAGACCCAGATTTCTCCACTCATTTTTAAAGCTTCTTCAATTAAAAAAAAATGACCTTTGTGAAGAGATCCCATAGTTGGGATTAGGCAAATCTCTTTCCCTTTACATTTATTTTTTTTTATAATTTTTTGTACATTTTTTACTTTGTTCTCAATTATCATTAAGAAAATTTTAACATCATTCAAACTTAATACTTTAATGCCAATCTTATATAATTTTTGTAATTTTGTAAATCTTGTAATTAAATGGATTTATGAAAGGAAAAAAAATATTGTTTATTTCATCGGAGGTTGTCCCCTATATGCCTCAGACGGAAATTTCTACTTTAACTTATACTCTTCCTAAGCTTGTAAATGAAAATGGAGGACAAACAAGAATCTTTATACCAAAATATGGTGTTATTAATGAGAGAAGACATCAATTGCATGAAGTTATTAGGCTTTCCGGTATTAATTTAATAATTGATGACATGGATATGCCTTTAATTCTTAAGGTTGCTTCAATTCCTAAGGAAAGGATGCAGGTATACTTCATAGATAGTGAAGATTATTTTAAAGGTAGAACTGGATATTCAAAAGATGATAAAAATAAGTTTTTTAAAGACAATGATGAACGTTCCATATTTTACTGTAAGGGAGTTATAGAAACAATTAAAAAACTAAATTGGGTACCTGATTTAATTCATGTCCACGGTTGGATTGCTTCACTTCTTCCACTTTATATGAAACATTATTATAAGGATGATCCAATCTTTAATGGAACAAAAGTTATAGTTTCATTATATGAAAATTCTTTAGAGGGCTCTATGGATAAAAATTTCGTTAAAAAAATAAAATATGATGAAATTGATGAATCAAATATCTCTATTTTAAATGATTCATCATACCAAAACTTATATAGAATCTCGCTTTTACATTCTGATGGAGTTATACTAAATTCAAAGCTAAAGGAAAAGTTTTCTGATATTTTAAAAAACTTAGATATTCCTATTCTTGAATGTTCATCTTCTTCTGATGATTATAAAGAAAAATGTATGAATTTTTATAATAGTTATTTATTAGATGAAAAATAAGCTATATCGATTTTTTGTATTAGTTTCTTTTCTTTTAGCACTTTCTTGCACTAAGGAATATAACTCTATTGGAACAGAAATATTAAAATCTGATACATTTAAAACAAGCCTAGAAAATATTCCTGTTTTTGCCACACAAAAACTTATTCCTCCTTTCAAGTCCAATGGTTTAAGTTCATACCAGCTTGGACAAATTAGTGATAATATTTTTGGCAAATCTGAAGTTTCATTTATAACTCAGTTAAGTCTTTCTCAACCTGATCCTTTTTTTGGTAAGTGGGACTCAGATTCAGAAAATAATGGAGATCCTAATAACATAAAAGTTATTAATGAAAATGAAAAAGTAAATAATGTAATATTAGAAATACCTTTTTTTAATAATACATTTGATTCTGATGGTGATGGAGTAATTGATTTATACGATATTGATAGTAACGATATTTATAGCGATAGTGATGGTGATGGAGTTTCTGATATTCAAGAAAGATCAAATGGCACCGACCCATTGAATCCGGATACCGATGGAGATGGAATTAACGATCGCGAAGATACTGAAACAATTAATCCTAACAATGGAGCTGTTGTCTATGATATTGATTCCTTAATCGGTAATATCAATGCAAGTTTTAAAATGAAGATTGAAGAATTGGATTATTATCTAAGAGATTATGACCCAATAAATAATTTTGAATCTTTCCAAAAGTATTATTCCGATGATTACTTTATAAAAGATTTCACGAAAGAAACTTTATTTGATGATAATATTGAAATTGATACTAATGAAATAATAATATATAATGAAGATGATCCTGACACCAATGAAGTTGATGAATCAACTCAAGTAAAAGAAAGATTATCACCAAGATTAAAAATACCTTTGGATAAATCTTTTTTTCAATCGAAAATTTTAGATCAAGAGGGAAACATAGACCTAAAAAATCCAGATAACTTCAATTTATTTTTTAAAGGATTGGTAATAAGTGCCTATAATTTTTCTGATGATTTATTGATGATTCTTGATTATTCAAATTCAAGAATTAAAATTAATTACGATTATGACGAGTATAATGATAATAATACTTTAGATGATACAACTGATGATACAATTGACAAAGCAAATAAAGATTTTGAGATTCTTTTAAATGGTAATCAGCTTAATTTATTTAAAAATGAAAGTTATAACCAAGAAATATTAGATAATATCAATACTACAGAAAATTTAAGTAAAGCTTATTTAAAAGGTGGACAAGGTATTATGCTCGAACTTGATTTATTCACTGAAAATAATGGTGATAATATTTTAGATAAAATAAAATCTAATGGATGGTTAATTAATGAAGCTAATTTGACTTTTTATGTAGATCAAAATACAATAAGTTCATATGGTGGATTGATTGAACCTGCACGTTTATATCTTTATGATATTGAATCTCAGATTCCCTTGATTGACTATTTTATAGATAATTCAACTGGGAATAAGGAGTCTGACAAAAAAACAACTCATGATGGACTTCTGCACTACGAATCAGATAATAAAGGATTAAAATATAAGATCAGAATTTCAGAACATGTTAAAAATATTGTTAGAAATGATTCAATTTCTAAAAAGTTAGGCCTATTTGTTACTTCATCAATTGAAAATTCACAAAACTTAGATTTAAGAGATAATTCTAACTTAAATACTGTACCCCTTTCTTCAGCTATAAATCCTTTAGGAACTGTACTATATGGGCCTAACCCCAAATCTGAAAACTTTGATAAAAGACTAAGGCTAGAAATTTTTTATACTGAAATAAATAATTAGATTCTTTTTAAAAAGGTCAAAAGAATACCTCTTTTAACTTTAGAAAACGTTGAAAAAAGTAATAATTCAAATAATATTGAAAAGTAAATAAAGTAGACTAATAATAATTTATTAAATCCTGTGAAATGTTTTTTCACATATTTTATCTTAGATAATAATACCTCAGTTTTTGTTTTAATTTCAGTCTTATAATCAATTCGGGATGATAATCCGTGAAAATGATAGCAAAAAAGATCATTAATCATTAAAACATTTTTATCAATATTTCTAGCTCTTTTACATAAATCCATATCTTCGTAATACATCCAAAACCTTTCATCCCATTTTCCAATTTCATAAAATATTTTTTTTGAAATTATAATAAATGAACCTGATACCCAGTCTGGATAGAAGTAATTAAGTTTATCTAACTTTTTTTTTGTTTTTTTATTTAGTTGTCTATATAAAAATCTTAATGTGCCATTAAATGTTAAAAAACCTAAAAAATTTCCATATGCATAAGTGTTTTTATTTTTGTTATTAACTTGTTTAATACTTATAAGAGTTTTATTAAAATCAATTTTTTTGTTGAAAATATTTTCTAAACTATCTGGTTTAAGTATTGTATCTGGATTTAAAAATAAAAGTATATCAAATTTAGATTTAATTTCTCCAATATTACAGGCTTTTGAAAAACCATAATTTTTATTATTTTCAATCCATTTTACTGAACTGTATTTTTTTTTAAATAAATTTATTTTGTTGTCATTAGAATGGTTGTCTACAACAATTATCTCGGAATTAATATTGGTTTGGTTAATTAAGCTATTTAAACATAATTCTAATGGTTTCCAAGATTTGAAATTTACAATTATAATTGAAATATTATTCATTTATAATTTTTTTCTTAATCTAGCAACAGGCGCTCCAATCATCTCTCTGTATTTTGCAACTGTTCTCCTAGCTATTGGATATCCTTTTTTATTAAGAAGTTTTGTTAATTGATCATCTGTAAATGGAGAATTTTTATCTTCATTGTCAATTATATCTTCAAGTGTTTTTTTAACTTCAATTGTAGAAATCTCAACACCATCAGAATTTTTAATGCCCTCAGAGAAAAATGACTTGATTAGTTTAGTGCCATATGGTGTATCGACATATTTGCTGTTAGCTACTCTTGATATAGTAGAAATATCCATCTCTATTTTTTCAGCAATATCTTTCAAGATCATTGGTTTCATTTTACTTTCATCTCCGGTTAATAAGTATTCTTTTTGAAAATCAATAATCGAAGACATAGTCATTATAAGTGTTTGATTTCTTTGCTTAATTGCATCAATAAACCATTTTGCTGAATCAAGCTTTTGTTTTATGAACATTACAGCATCCTTGTGAGACTTAGTTTTATTTTTAGATTCAGAATAACCTGATAACATATTTTTATATTCTTCTGAAACGTAAAGATCAGGTGCATTCCTAGAATTTAATTCTAATTTTAATTCCCCATCAACTATTTTAATTGTAAAATCTGGAACAATTGATGAGTTAATTTTTGTATTTTCATTGAAAGCTCCCCCTGGTTTTGGATTTAATTTTTCAATTTCAGAAACCACATCTTTTAAATCATCATTAGTAATATTTAATTTTTGCTTTATTTTATCAAAATGTTTTTTTGAAAATAAATCAAAATAATCATCAATAATTCTTAATGCTAAATCAATTGTTTTACTTTTTATTTTTCTTTTCAGCTGTAAAATCAAACATTGTTTAAGGTCACGAGCGCCAATTCCAGGGGGGTCTAAAAGATATATTTTGTCCAGAATATTTTGAATTAAAGTTTCATCAGCATCTATCCCAAGACTGAATACTAAATCATCAGAAATATCTAAAATATCTCTTCTTAAATAACCAAGAGGGTCTAGACTTCCAATTATAAACTCTGCAATCTGTAGTTCTTTTTTATTAAGAGAAAATGAATGTAACTGAGCTTTTAAATATTGATTGAAAGATGTTCCAGATGCAAAGGGTATATCTTTTTCTGCTTCTTCACTATAATTATTTGATTTTAATTTGTAATCTGGAGTATCATCATCTGAAAGATAATCATTAATGTCAATCTCATCTTGACCGTTTTCTTCTTTTTCAAATTCATTTTCATTATCATCGAAATTATCTGAATCAATACTTTCGTTGGTATTTGTATCTAAAGCAGGATTTTCTTCAATTTCTGTTGATAATTTTTGTTCAAATTCTTGAGTTGACAATTGAATTAGCTTCATCAATTGTATTTGTTGAGGAGAAAGCTTTTGTGATAATTTTAATTTTAATCTTTGATTAAGCATATTAATTTAATAGCTTAAAATTACGAAATAAGAAAGTATATAGCCTAAAACTCTGCGTTTTTTGGAGTCCTGGGAAAAGGTATTACATCTCTTATATTATTCATGCCTGTTATAAATTGAATTAATCTTTCTAAGCCAAGACCAAATCCGCTGTGTTTTACAGTTCCATATTTTCTAAGATCAAGATACCACCAAAGTTCCTTTTTTTCAATTCCTAATTCTTTAATTCTTTCGGTTAAAACATCAAGTCTTTCTTCTCTTTGAGAGCCACCAACAATTTCACCAATTCCAGGAAATAAAATATCCATAGCTCGGACTGTTTCATTGTCCTTATTTAATCTCATATAAAATGCTTTTATTTTAGCAGGATAATCGTAAACAATTACTGGACATTTAAAATGTTTTTCAACTAAAAAACGCTCGTGTTCACTTTGAAAATCAATTCCCCACTGATCAACTGGAAACTTAAATTTCCCTTTTTTATTTGGCTTACAGTTTTTTAAAATTTCAAATGCTTCTGTATAAGTAATTCTTTTAAATTTATTGTTTATAATAAATTCAACCCTTTCAACAAGAGATAGTTCACTTCTTTGTTCTTTTGGTTTTGTCATTTCCTCTTTTTGTAGTCTATTACTTAGAAAGAGAATATCATCCTTACATTCTTTATAGGTTTTTTTTATAATATAATTTATAAATGATTCAGCAAGATCCATATTATCATTCAAGTCATAAAATGCCATTTCTGGTTCAATCATCCAAAATTCAGCTAAATGCCTAGAAGTATTTGAATTTTCAGCTCTAAATGTTGGTCCAAAAGTATAAACATTTCCAAGTCCTGTAGCCAATGCTTCAGCTTCAAGTTGTCCAGAAACAGTTAGATTAGTTTCCTTACCAAAAAAATCGGCTGAAAAATTAATTTTATTATTTAGATCGGTTTTTATTTTGCCAAGATCCAGCGTAGTCACCTTAAACATTTCCCCTGCTCCTTCAGCATCACTTCCAGTTATTATAGGTGTATGGACATAATAAAAGTTTTTTTTATAAAAAAAATCATGAATATGATATGATATTTTTGATCGAATTCTAAATACTGAACTCATGGTCTTAGTTCTTGCTCTCAAATGAGCATTTTCTCTTAAAAATTCAAAAGAGTGTTTCTTCGGTTGTATAGGAAATTTTTCAGGATCACTTTCACCCAGAATTTTAATATTACTTGAAATTAACTCCACTTTTTGTCCTCTTCCTTTACTTTCGATTATTTTACCTTCAATTCTTAGACTTGTTCCAGTATTTATTTTTGATAATTTTGATTCTTCAATTTTTTCATAATCAACGACACATTGTAGATCATTAATACATGAGCCATCATTTAAATTAATAAATCTGTTGGATCTAAACGTTTTTACCCAACCATTTACGGCAACTATTTTTCCAATAGAATTAGTACTTAGTATTGATTTTATTTGTATTCTTTCAGGCATTATTAAACAGATAAAATTTCTTTTTCTTTAGTTACAAATATTGAGTCTATTTTTATGGTGAATTTATCAGTTATTGATTGAATATCTATCTCAAAATTAGCTTTCATATCATCATTAGCATCAGATTTTCTAATTTCATTATTCGCTTCTTTTCTTGCATTTCTAATACTCACTTTAGCTTTATCAACTTCTGTTTTTGCAACCTTCACAAGTTCTTTTCTTCTTTCTTCGGTCAAGGGTGGAATACTAATTATTATTGATTCTCCATTATTCATGGGGTTAAAACCTAAATTACTCGATAAAATAGCTTTTTCGATATCTCC
>JBELHE010000006.1:0-33677 GCA_042091575.1 Cryomorphaceae bacterium | reverse complement strand
CTTTTAAATTTAAATTTAAATTTAGATTTTATTTTTATCAGTAAAGCAAAAAGAACAATTCAAACTTTTGAGTTTTTTAAAAAGAATAAACTCTTCATAAACAAAAAATTTTCTGTAGAAGATGAAATATATGATTTTTATGGTGATAAAGTATTAAAGTTTATAAAAAATATTGAAGATTTCCACTCCAATGTTTTGATTATTACACATAACAACACCTGTAATAATTTAGTTACTGAATTTTCAAATAAATCTCTTCATGTCCCAACCTGTGGAGTTTTAATTTTTGAATTTAATGTATCTTTATGGAAAGATATTAATGATTCTGATTTCAGTCATTATTTTCCAAAAGATTTTAAATGAGTATTGTAAAATTTAAAAATAGAGAGTTAAGTTGGTTAGATTTTAATGAAAGAGTTTTACAAGAAGCTGAAGATAAATCAGTGCCCTTGATTGATAGACTAAGATTTATTGGGATTTTTTCTAATAATTTAGACGAATTTTATAAAATCAGATATGCAACTGTCAAAAGAATTGCATTGTCTAATCAAAAAGAAAAGAAGGTTTACAAAGGAGAAAGTGCTAAAGACTTACTTTTTAAAATAACAAAAAATGCAATTAAATTACAGCAAAAAAGTACAATCATTTTTAATTCAATTCTTAAAGATTTGGAGAAAGAAAATATATTAATGATTAATGAAAAAAATATTCCTAAGGAATCGTTAGAATATTTAAATGAATTTTATCAAAATAAAGTTTTTCCCCAACTAAAAATTGTGATTTTAAATGAAAAAGATAATTTCCCACAATTAACCGATTTTTCATCTTTTTTAATAGTAAGTATTAAATCAAAAAATAATAAATTTTTTTATGCACTTATTCAATTTCCAAGTGAGATAAATAGATTTATTGTTTTAAAAAATAAGCTTCATAAGAATATACTTTTGATTGATGACTTAATAAGATATAATCTTAATCAAATATTTAAAATTTTTAACCCCATTAGTGTTACCGCTAATATGATAAAGTTTAGTAGAGACGCTGAACTTGATTTTGATGATGATATTTCTAAAAGCTATTTAGAAAAAATTTCACAAAGTGTTAAAGATAGACTTAAAGGAGAACCAGTTAGATTTATTTATGATAAGGAAATAAATCCAAAAACTCTTAATTTTTTATTGGACAAAATGAATATAAATTCTGAAACTGATAGCATTATACATGGTGGAAGATATCATAATAAAAGAGATTACATGAAGTTTCCAGGTTTAAATCAAAATTTAGTTTATAAAAATATTATTCAATTAAATATTCCTGGTTTTGTGAAGAATAAAAGTATTTTTAAAATCCTTAATGATAAAGACTTTTTACAACACACACCTTATCATAACTTTAATCATATTCTAAATTTTCTTTCTGAAGCTTCAATTGATCCCGATGTAAAAAAAATATCTATAACTATCTATAGATTATCGAAGCTATCAAGTGTCGCAAATACATTAATAAATGCGGCTAAAAGTGGAAAAAAAGTTGTAGTTCAAATAGAATTGCAAGCTAGGTTTGATGAAAACGCAAATATTGATTATGCAAAATTGATGCAAGATCAAGGTGTTAAGTTAATTTTTGGAATTCCAAATTTAAAAGTCCATGCTAAAATATGTGTTGTTGAAAAAAAAATAGATAATAAAATAAAAAAATATGGATTTGTTAGTACTGGTAATTTTAATGAATCAACCGCAAAAATATATACTGATTTTACTCTTTTCACATCCAACAAGGAAATTTTAAATGATATTAGTAAAGTTTTTGATTTTTTTAAGTTTAATTATAAAAAATTTAAATTCAATCATCTTATTCTTTCACCATACAGAACTCAAACTCATTTTACTGATTTGATAAATGATGAAATAGAAAATGCAAAAAAAGGTAAAAATGCTTTTATAAAAATAAAATTAAATAATATAACTAGCTACTCTATGATTGAAGAATTATATAAAGCAAGTAGAAGTGGAGTTAAAATCAAAATGATTGTTAGGGGAATTTGTTGTTTGTTGCCAAATAAAAAAAACTTGAGTGAAAATATTCAAGTTATTAGTATAATTGACAAGTTTTTAGAACATACAAGAATGTTTATCTTTTGTAATGATGGGAATAATAAAACCTTTATATCTTCAGCTGATTGGATGACTCGAAACCTAGAAAACAGGGTAGAAGTTACATGTCCTGTTCTTGATAGAAATATCTCAAAAAGAATAAACGGTATTTTTGACATATATTGGGAAGATAATATAAAGTCAAGATTAGTTAATTCTTCAAATAATAATGATTATAGAAAAAATAATAAAAGTAAACTTAGGTCTCAAGAAGAAGTTTATAATTTTCATTTAAAAAATCTTGAAAAAGAAAGTTAAGATAAAAAAAGTTGCAACAATCGATATTGGATCTAATGCAATTAGATTGTTGATATCAAATGTTTTCCAAATAAACGGTTCAATATTTCATACAAAAAACTCCCTTCATAGAGTTCCTGTACGTTTGGGCCAAGATTCTTTTACGAACAATCAAATAGATAATTCAAACAAAAATAAACTTATAAATACTATCAGATCTTTTAAATTTCTTTTTGAAGTAAATGAAATAAATGAATATTTAGCATATGCGACTTCTGCCATGAGGAATGCTTCAAATGGTGAGGAGATATTAGACAATATATATAAAGAAACAAATATTAAAATTGAAATAATATCCGGGAAAAAAGAATCTGAAATAGTTGCCAGTAATGACATATCAGATCATATTGGTGACTCACCAAATTATTGCTTTATCGATGTCGGAGGTGGTAGCACAGAGGTTATTATTTACAAGAACCATAAACTTTATAAATCAAAATCATTTGAAATTGGAGGAGTCAGATTATTGAATGACTTGGTTATGGAAAGTTCATGGGCTGATTTCCAATCCTGGCTTTTAGAAAACGCATTAGAAATAAAAAAAATAAAGCTAATTGGAGTTGGAGGGAATATTAACAAAATATATAAATTATCCGGTGTTAAACTTGGTAAAGCTTTATCTAAATCTAAATTTAATTTTACATTGAAAAAATTAAAAAAAATGTCAACAAAAAAAATGTTAATTGATTTAAAATTAAACCCTGATAGAGTTGATGTTATAGTTCCCGCTGGAAATATTTACTATTTTCTCATGGAAACATTAGGCATTCAAAAAATTTATGTTCCAAAAATTGGTTTGGCTGATGGAATGGTGAAGAAATTAATTAAATCAAAAATCAAGTTTTAAATCATTTTTAAACTTTTCAATTGTTGGATTAATTTCTTTTAACTTTTTATATTTTTCAATTGGTGTAAGAAAATATTCTTTATTTATTTCACTATTAATCTCAAATTTTAATTCTAAAAAATCATTTTTTAAGCTTTTTTTTAAAAATAATAATAAATCTTCCTTAATCTCAACTAATTCTTTTTTACTAGATTTTGATGGTAAATTGTAAATAATTTTCGAGTCATTGTCGACTTTTGGTTCATTGAGAGTTAATAAACTTGAAAAATTACCTTTTCCTTTTTTTTCTAAATTACTAGCATAAATATTCCATTTTTCTTTTAAATTATTAATATTAATACTTTCATCTTTTTTTTCTCTTGAATCCTCAATTTTTTTAATTTCGTCTGTAACTTTCTTTTTAATTTTTAAACTTGATAGAGAAAAAGCGGATACTTCCTCTTTTAAATTAATTGGTTTATTTTTTTTGTCTTCGTCAGTGTTTTTATTTTGATTTTTTTTCTCCTCTAATAGTGATTTAGTAGCTTTCTCGTTATTATAAATTTCTTCATTAACTTTACTATCTTCTTTAGAAAAAACACTTACTTTTTTTAAAGTGTTTAATTCAGTTTTTTTTTTTTCACTTATAGTTATTTCATCTGATGACCTTTCTTCATATTGAAATGAAATTTTCATAAGTAGTATTTCAACTAATAGTTTTTTATTCTCTATTTCGGGGTATTTGAAGATTGAATATTCAATTTTTTTGATTGTATCTATTATTTCTTTTTTGGATATTTTTTCAGACTGATTTAATAATAATTCTTGACCAAATTTCTTAGAGATTAGTTTTTCGGAAAATGAGGACTTTACAACAAGTAAGTTTCTAAAATGATCAGCTAATCCAATCAAAAACTCTTTCTCATTAAATCCTTTATCACTTAATACATTAAAACTTAAAATTGCTTCAACTAAAAAACCATTAATTATTTTATCTACAATTTTAACATATGTTTCAATATCTAAAACATTTAAGATGCTGGAGGTCTCTTTGAGTGAAATATTTTTGTTGGTAAAATTTACAACCCTATCTAATATTGTTAAAGAGTCTCTTAACGATCCATCTGATTTTTTAGCAATTATTTCAAGAGCTTCATCTTGAAATTTAAAATCTTCTTTGTTGCATATATGCCTTAGATTTTCAGAAATTTCATTTTCATTGATTCTATTAAAATCATAAATCTGACATCTTGATAAAATTGTAGGTAAAATTTTATTTTTTTCAGTTGTAGCTAAAATAAATACAATGTATGGCGGAGGTTCTTCCAAAGTTTTGAGAAAAGCATTTTCAGCATTTTTTGACAACATATGAACTTCATCAATTATATATACTTTATATTTTCCAGATTGGGGAGGAATCCTAACCTTATCAATCAAATCTCTAATATCCTCAACTTTGTTATTTGAAGCAGCATCTAATTCAAATATATTAAATGACAAATCATCTTCAGAGGTAAAATTATTTATTTCTCTAGCAAAAATTCTAGCACATGATGTTTTACCTACTCCCCTTGGACCACAGAACAAGATAGCTGATGGAATTTTGTTATCTTCTATTGAGTTTTTAAGTGTTTTTGTAACTTGTTCTTGACCTACAACAGTTTCAAAAGAATTTGGCCTGTATTTTAAAGATGAAACTATGAACTCACTCATACATACAAATATAAACTAGCGATTCATTTTTTTATATAAAAAACTAAAATATATTACATTTGTATCGGCAGACTTTCTTATCGCTTTTTAAAGAGGAAAGTCCGGACACCTAGAGCATCACAGTGGGTAACTCCCGCCGCTAGTAATAGCAGGAATAGTGCAACAGAAAGGATGTACAGTTAGGCTGTAGTGAAATCGTGTAAACTCTGTGAGGTGAAACGCCAAGTAAATCAACAATTGAGGACTGCTCGTCCAACGTTGAAGGGTAGGCGGTTAGAACATTTAAGTAATTATATGTCAAGATAAATGATAAGGCTAGACAGAATCCGGCTTACAGGTCTGCCATTTTTATATAATCTAAAGTATTAGGTCCACAATTAAATAATAGGTCCAAAATACTTAAATCATTAATAAAACCATTTTTTTCTTCAAATAGTTGTATGTACTTGGGGGTAATTTGAGAAGATATTTTAATATTAGTTAAATTTGATAAATCGTTAGTTTTTTTTTCAATATGTTGTGTTTTTTTATCTAAAAATTCTAATTTTAGACAATCAAAAATGAGCTTAATCGAACTCAAATTCAATTTAAAAAGTTGTTTAAAATTTTGATTAAAATGATCTTTTAATTGACGTTCATAATATTCATAGTAAGGAGATGACTCATAAGCAGTTTTTATGGACTTAAAATGATTTTTTTTCCAATCATGGTTATTCTCGATTTCAATTTTATTGAACGATCTTCTTATGTTTTTCCCAGAGTGCTTTATTGGCACACTTAGCATTAAAATTCCATTAGCACCATGTATATAAGTTCTATTTGAAAGTGTTTGCTTTTGATAGTATGAATAAATATTCCAATGACAATTCTTATTTAATATATATTTCCAATGTGAAATAGGAGGAAAGTATGCTGGTATTAAGGAAATCAATTAATTATTTTTTTTATAAACAATAAGCTTATTAACAAGCCATATTAAAAATACAAAAACAATAAAATGAATTAAATATGATTTTGGTTTTCCATCCCCATGAATTGTAGTAAATACTCTATCCCATCTAATTTTCCAATTTTTAAAACCATCATTAATACCTTGAATACTCATCCAAATAAAAACAGGTTTACCTAGAATATGATCTTCTGGAACAAATCCCCAAACCCTACTGTCTTCAGAATTATATCTATTATCTCCCATCATCCAATAATAATCCATTTTGAAATTATAACTATTTACAACTTTATCATTTATATAAATATTTCCATTTTTAACATCAAGTGAATTTTTTTCATAATCTCTAATAATCTTTTTATACAGGGCTAGATTTTTAAGATTTAAGTTGATATTAGTATTTTTTTTAGGAATCACTATTGGCCCTAAATTATCATCATTCCAATCGTACCTTATGTCATTAGGAAAAAAAGAAGTATTGTAAGATTTATTCTTTTTATAAACTCTAATTATACTGTCAACAATATTATTTTTTTCAATTATTTCATAGTCTTCTTCTGTCAAGCTAAGACTCTTGTTTTTTTCTGTAATTTCTTTCACGGATAGTCTATTTTCAACTATGACTTTTTTTGGGATACCCTTCGATCCAGTAATCACCGTAAAACTTTCAGAACTTTGATCTGTTACTCCGAGGATATAGGGTCTTAAAAATTCAAATGAATTTTTGTTTCTATTAATTATAAATTTCCTTTGAAAATCAGAAATATTAAGTTTTGTTAATTTTTGACTTGAAATACCATTATTTGAATAAGCAATATACTTATAAACAGGTTTTGCTCTTTCAGGAAATTCACTTATTTTTCTGTTTATGTGAACTATTCCATTTATGATTTCAAGTGTATCACCTGGGATAGCTACACACCTTTTTACATAATTTGATTTCTTGTCTAATGGTTTTATAACTCCTTTTTCTTTTACAAAAAATTGTCTTACTGTATCAGCTGGCCAGTTAAAAGTTACGATTTCATTTCTTCTTATGGATTGAAGTTTTGGCAACCTTAAATAAGGTAGTTGTGGTTTGTTTAAATATGATCTTAAACCAGTTCCGACAATTGTATCATGAACCATCGGAAAAGCTACAACAGTTTTAGGAACTCTAGCACCATAATGATATTTACTTACAAAAAGAAAATCACCCACTAAAAGTGTTTTTTCTAATGACCCAGTTGGAATAATAAATGGTTGAATAAAATATGTATGAACAATAGTGGCAAGGGTGATAGCAAAAATTATAGAACTTAACCATTCTCCAAAACCTGACGCAGGTCTAAAATTTCTATCGTCAAGGTATTTGATTTTATTAGAGTAATTTATTGTATAAATAAAAAATCCAAGACTTATAATAACTAAAATAGTATCTGAAAATGTTTTTTTCCCAAAACTTTTAATTGTTTCAACCCAAATTACTGGAAAAATTAATAGATTGACAATAGGTATAAAAAGAAGAATTAACCACCACCAAGGCCTTTTAATTATTTTTAATAAAATCAGACCGTTGTAAATAGGAATAAAGCTTAATAAAGGATTAAATCCAGTTGATTTATAAAGTTTCCATGTTCCAAATCCATGAATAATTTGAATTATCAAAAAAAAATAAAACCATTCAATCCATCCCATTATGAAAAATTAATATTTTTTAAAAAATCATTCATTGTAAATATCCCTTTTTTTTCAAAAATCCACTCTGCACACAATACAGCTCCTAAGGCAAAACCATTTCTAGATTTAGCATTATGAGATATTGAAATTAAATCATTTTCAGACTCATATGAAACCTTATGATATCCTTTTTCATTACTAATTCTTTCACAATTAATTTTTAACTTATTTTTTTCATCTGCTAATGTCCATCCAGAAAATGAATAGTTTTTTAAAATATCTTCAGCAATTTTTATGGCAGTTCCGCTGGGTTTATCAATTTTTTTTGTATGATGTTTTTCAGAGACAGAGACATTAAAATCAATCGATTTAGACATTTGTTTTGATAAAAAACTGTTTAGTTTAAAAAAAAGGTTTACTCCAATACTAAAGTTTGGTGAAAATAAAAATGTTCCATCTTTTTCTGTGCAGTAATTAATTATGTAATTATATTCATCAAGCCATCCAGTAGTTCCACAAACAACTGGTATTTTATTGTCGATACATAATTTAATATTTTCTACAGCACTTTGTGGTGTGGTAAATATAATTGCAGCATCACAATCATTTAAGTCTTTATTTTCGGTTTTGACATCAATTATTTTTCCAATTTTATGATCTCTGGATACTGAAATCTTTTCAATTTCTTTACCCATTTGACCATATCCAATTATTGCAATATTCATTAAAATTTGAATTTAAGTTTCATACCCATTGAAGATGCATAAATATTTTCTGAGTCTTCAAAATAAGGCTCCAAAGATAAATTTTCGTCAACATTATAATCTAGAAGATGTGCATCAATGTTCGCGTCTAAAATATTTAAAAAATAAAAACCAACAATAAAAACCATAGATAAATCTTTGTATCTCCTGTGAAAGTCTTGACCATCTAATAATCTGTCATCATTAATTATTATTCCTTGAAATTCATCATCAGAAAAACCAGCTTTCCTTCTCTTGTAAGCATTTCTATATGACCAATATTTTTTTTTATTAAAATCAAACGAATATGCAGAAACTCCAAGTGCAGTATAAACAATTGGTAATTTCCATATTTTATTATTGTAGGCTTGACCTAGACCGGGTAATACTGCAGAAAAAAAAGCAGCCTTAGATGGTTTCAAAATATTTTTATCATAGTTTTTATCGTTAACTTGAGATTTAATAAAATTAGATAATAAAAATATCCCAAAAACAAAAAAATAATTTTTAATCATTTAATTTTTTTAAAATTCGAATCAAATCATTTTTTGAACTAAATATAAAACTTAAAATACCTTTATTCTTTACTAATTTAAAGTCAGTTTTAGAATTAATTTTAGATTCAATTTTTTCAATTTGATAATTAATAGATTTGTCAATTTCCTTATCCTTTTTTTTTGATTTAATTTCATCTAGATTTCTAACCCTTTTTTCAGTTTGTCTGACAGATAAATTATTCTTTAAGATTTGTTCATAAATAAATAATTGTTTTTCATGGCTTTCTAAATTAATAATTGCTCTTCCATGACCCATACTAATAAATTTATCTCTAATACCACTTTGGATTATTGGATCTAGTTTTAATAATCTTATATAATTGGTGATTGTTGATCTATCTTTTCCTAATTTTTTGCTCATCTCATCATGAGATAGCTTTAATTCTTCAACAAGTCTCTGGTATGAAATTGCAATTTCTATTGCATCTAAATCTTTTCTTTGAATATTTTCAACAAGAGCCATTTCTAATGATGTTTGATCATTTACTTTTCTAATATAGGCAGGAATAGAATTTAAATTTAATTTTTTAAATGCTCTTAATCTTCTTTCACCAGAAATTAATATAAATTTTCCTTCTTTTTCTTTAACTGTTATAGGTTGGATTAAACCTAATTCATTTATTGATGATGCTAGTTGATCGAGAGATTTTTCATTAAAATTCGTTCGTGGTTGATCTGGATTAAGCTTAATATCTTTAATATTAATTTCATTAATATTATTTATAGTATTATCTTCTTGAAATCTGTTGTTGTCGTTGTCATTTAAGATAGCAGATAATCCCCTTCCTAACACTCTTTTTTTATATGCCTTTGCCAAACTAATTTAAATTTATTATTTCTTGAGCAAATTTAAGATAACTTTTTGACCCTTTACTAGTTGCGTTGTAAACAATTATACTTTCACCATGACTTGGAGCTTCACCTAAGCTGACATTTCTTGGAATTACTGTATTAAATACCATATTTTCAAAATGTTTTTTTACATCTTCTTTCACCTGTTTAGATAATCTTAATCTTGAATCAAACATTGTAAGTAATATACCTTCAATTTCTAATATATTATTATGTACATTTTGTACACCTTTAATTGTGTTAAGTAGCTTGCCAAGACCTTCAAGTGCATAATATTCACATTGAATTGGTATTATAACAGAGTTAGAGGCAGTTAAGGCATTAAGGGTAATTAGCCCTAAAGATGGTGGACAGTCAATAATTAAAAAATCATAATTATCTATAATTTCAGAAAAAACATTTTTAAACACATATTCTCTTTTTGGAATATCAACTAATTCTATTTCAATTGCCACTAAATCAATATTTGCAGGTATTAAATCTAAATTCGGGCTACTAGTCTTGATCACGGCATCTTGAGCGTTACATTTTTTTAATAAAACATCATATATAGATAATTTAAAATCCTCAGAGTTAATACCAATACCTGATGATGCATTTCCTTGAGGATCTGCATCAATAAGTAAAACTTTTTTTTCTAAAACTCCTAAAGAGGCGGCTAAACTAACTGATGTTGTTGTTTTCCCAACCCCTCCCTTTTGATTAGATATTGAAATTATTTTACCCATTACTTTTCTAAAAATTCTATTATATATATTTCTTCGTTATCCTTTTTCATAAAAAGCTTTTCTCTTGCGAACCGTTCTAAGCTATCAGGATTTTGAAGTGAGGAAATTATTTTTTTATCAATTGCTATGCTTTGTTCCAGTTCTGCTTTTCTTTCTTTTAACTCATTAATTTCCTTCTTTAGTTTAAAGTTAACTATCACAGAGTTTGAATCAAGAAAGAAAATCCAAATTAAAAAGACTGTAATTGTTATTAAGTATATGTTAGTTAATAATTTATAATACTTAGATCTTTTTATTTTTTTTATCAATTTTATTTATTTTAAGTTCGATCTCTTTAAAGATAATCTTACAATTAGAAATATTATTTACAATCATGTCAGCAAACTTCTTTGACGGTTCAACATATTTTTGATGCATTGGCTCTACTATATTTTCAAATCTATCTCTGATGTAATTTTCATTGCCACTTCTTTCTTTAACATCTCTTTTAATCCTTCTTAACAATCTTGAATCACTATTCACATCCAAAAATATAGTTAAATCGAAAAAATCTCTAATTTTTTCCTTTAACAATATGAACAATCCATCAATAATTAATAAATCAACTTTTTCAATACGATTTGTTTTATTTTTTCTCAGATGCGTTTTATATGAGTAAGTGGGTGCATCTATATAATTACCAAGACTTAGTTTAGTAAGATGTTGATAAAATAATTTGAAATCAATACTGTCTGGATGGTCAAAGTTTTTTAAATTTCTTTCACTTTTACTTAAAAACTTTAAATCTTTGTAATAATTGTCTAGTTGCAGTTGTTCAACTACAATTTTTTTTTTACTAAAAAAATTAATTATTTTTTTTGATAAAGTACTTTTTCCTGATGCAGAACCACCTGAAATTCCAATAATTATCATTTTGTATTTATTAGTTCCTCAACATATTTTTCAGTAATAATTTTTTCAAATTTATTTCCCCATGAATTTAAAATATAATTCATGACATCAGCTACTTCATCATTGTATAGACCCATATCCTGCATATAGCTATTGTATTCAATTCCATTTACAATTATATCACCATCAATTCCACCATTTTTAACAGATATAATACTTTCTTTCAAATTTTTAAACAAAAAATCAGCTTTAGCTAACGGAGGGTATATTCCTTCGATTCCTTTACCATTTGGTAAATGACACCTAAGGCATAAATCTTCATACAGTGCTTTTCCTCTTTCAACTGATTTTTGCTTTTCTTGCGAAAATAAAATACAGGAAAATATTAACATAAAAACAACTCTCATTGCTTTGGTACTATTTTAAATATGCCTTTATTTTCAACAGTGAAATAAATAAACCCGTCAGGACTCTCTTTTACATCTCTTACTCTTCCGATTGAATCTGCAACTTTTTCTCGATACACAACTTTATTACTTTTATCAAGCACAAGTCTTTCTAGATATTTAAATTTTAGGGAGCCAGTAAGCAAACTTCCTTTCCATTTTTTATATTTATTAGAGCTTACATATGCAAAACCACTTGGTGCTATAGATGGAATCCAATAATATAATGGTTGCTCCATTTTTGGGTGTTCTTTTTCATCAGTTATTGTTGTTCCACTGTAGTTAATACCATAAGTAATTTTTGGCCAACCATAATTTTTACCCTTACTAATAATATTTATTTCATCACCTCCTTTAGGCCCGTGCTCATTAGTCCATATTTCTCCAGTTTTAGGATGCAAAAATATTCCTTGAGGATTTCTATGCCCATATGAAAAAATTGCTTTTTTTGCATTTTCTTCATTAATGAATGGATTGTCATTAGGTATGGATCCATCATCATTGATTCTATAAATTTTTCCTCCATCTAAACTAATATCTTGAGGAAGTTTATCTCTATTTCCTCTATCGCCAATTGCAAAAAATAACTTACCATTTTTATCAAATTGTAATCTTGTTCCAAAATGCTGGCCTTTAGTAGAATTTTCTTCTCCTTTATAAAGTAATTCTATATCAACTAATTTGTTGTTAATTAACTTTGCTCTTGAAACAGCTGTATTTCCACCTCCTAAATCCTTTGAGCCAGAGGCATAGGATATATAAATAAATTTATTTTCTTGAAAGTCTGGATGAAGTTCCAAATCTAATAAACCACCTTGACCTCTAAAATAAACCTCTGGGACATTATCAATTTTAGTACTTTTACCTTTATTTATCATAAATATTTCACCTTTTTTTTCTGCGTAAATTATTGTTTCCTCATTTATAAATTCAATACTCCAAGGAACCTCAACATCATCAAAAATATTTTCAATTGTATAGTTTGTTCCATTAGGGGTAACAATAGTTTTGTCTTCTTTTATCCATGTTTCACCAAACTGAGCACAAGAAATATTTAAAAAAAGTAACAATAAAAGTATAATTTTTATATTTTTCATTACTGTAAATTTAATAAATTAGTCGGAATGACAGGATTTGAACCTGCGACCCCACGCACCCCATGCGTGTACGCTACCAGACTGCGCCACATTCCGAATATGTAAAGATAAATTTATTATGATTTATATATTTAATGTAAAATGAAAAATAGTATTAAGTTTTATTTGTTTTTGTTTTTAATTTTTCTTTCATGTAATGAAAGTGAAATTGAAAAGCCTAATATTTTAATTTTTTTGACTGATGATCAGGGATGGGGTGACTTAAGTATTCATGGAAATACCAATATTAATACACCAAATATTGATAATATAGCTAATAATGGAGTAAGATTTAACCGTTTTTATGTAAGTCCAGTTTGTTCACCTACTAGAGCAGAGTTGTTAACTGGTAAATATTTTGTTAGAAGCGGAGTCAATGGTGTTACAAAAGGCTACGAAAGAATGAATATTAACCATAAACTTATTTCTGATTTTTTTAAGGAAAAAAGTTATAAAACAGGACTTTTTGGTAAATGGCATAATGGATCACAACCACCTTATCATCCTAACAACAGGGGGTTTGATGAGTTTTATGGATTTACGTCTGGTCACTGGGGTAACTATTTTGACCCTATAATTGAAAAAAATGGTGCACTCATAAATGGTGATGGATATATAACAGATGATATTACAAACAAATCAATTTCTTTTATTGAAAGTTCTGAATCCCCTTTTTTTGCTTTTATTTCGTACAATACACCTCACTCACCAATGCAGATTCCAGATTCTTTTTTTGAAAAGAAAGAAGTTAAATTACAAGGCAGATATGCTAAAAATGAAAATATTATAAAAACAAGGGCTGCATTAGCTATGGTTGAAAACATTGACTACAATGTTGGAAGAATAATCAAGAGCCTAAAGAATCAAAAAAAATATGAAAATACTATCATTCTTTTTCTAAGTGATAACGGACCTAATGGTAATAGATGGAATTTAGATATGAAAGAAAGAAAAGGAAGTACGAATGAAGGCGGAGTTCGTGTGCCTTTCTTTGTTCAATGGCCTAAAAAACTAAGAAAAGGATTAGTAGTAGAACAAATTTCTAGTGTTATGGATATATTTCCATCACTGATTGATTTAACAGATTTTAATCATGAATTTGACTTTGACGGGAATAGTTTTGTTAAATATTTAAAAGATCCTAAATTAAGAGATGATAATCGTAAAATATTTTCCTATTGGAATAGAAAACTTAGTGTTAGAAATAATAATTTTATTTTAGATCATAAAGATAGTTTGTATGATTTAAACAATGACTTGTCACAAACTAAAGCTGTAAATAATAAATTTCATTTAAGTTATGTAGAACTAAAAAAGTCGAAAGAAGATTTAATTTCTTCCGTTTTGTCGAGATATGATAATTCAATTAACAGAAATTTTACCGTGAATTATGATAAATCTAAATATACTCATTTACCTGCTAGAGATGCTGATTTTACTGGGGATTTGAGTAGAAGTTCTATACATGCTAATGATTCATTTATTGAAAACTGGATTAATGAGGAAGATTATATTTTTTGGAATATACACTCCCTTAGTGCAGGAAAAAATAATGTTAGCTTATATTATACACTTCCTGAAAGTAGTGTAGGTACACAGTTAACCTTAGAATTTATGAATAATAAAATAACTAAGAATATTATCAATTCTCACGACCCTGAGCTAGAGGGCATGGGAGATGATAGGATTAAAAGAATTGAATCATATACCAAAGAATTTAAAAAAATAACTTTAGGCGATCTATATTTTGATGAAGGAGTTTCTTCATTAAAACTTAAAACTTCTCATCTTATTGGAAATAAATCTATTGACTTTAGATTGCTAGTTTTAGAAAAAGTTGATTAAAGTAATTAAACTACAGTATGTTACTGTGATTTGAATGATTAAACTAATGAAAGACTACTATTAATTCCGTCACTTGTTTTGACTCTCCAATAATCAAGTGTTCCTTCATCAAGAGCAACATCAACAGTTTTTTCAGAAATATTAATTAATTCACTGGATGGAGACTTTTTACTATCAGTTTTATCAAAATACAATGTATAAGTTAATTGATCGCTTTAATATGGGCCAAATCCTTCCCTCGAAAAATTCACTGAGCTTTTTAAATCAGAAATGCTTCTACCTGCTTCACAAACCTTACCATTAGCTGGATTTTTTAGAGTTATGTTTCCTGGAACTTGAGAGTGTAGGGGTTCAATATTACTTCCACCATCGTTTCCAGAATCTGATTCCCCTCACGACGAAATAAATATTGCTAAAAATAAAAAATTAGATTTTTCATTTTCTAATTACCTTAAATGTTTTTCTAACTGTTTTACTTTCTAATACAACTATATATTTTCCAGGTGTTTGATTTGATAAATCAATATTTGTCTTTCTTGACCCCTCAGAAATATCTTGGAATTTAGTATAAATTAGATCACCTTTTTCACTAAAAATAATTACTTTGATTAAGTTGTCTTTACCAGCAATATGAACATTAACTTCATTTTTTGTTGGATTTGGATAATAATGAATATTCTCAGAAATAAAAATCTCTTTCTCAATAAATCCCTGACAATCTAAATCGGTTTCAATCCTGATTATATTTAGACCAGTAGATAGATTAGACTCAAAAATATCATTCGATACTATTTGTATAATTCCATTTATTGTTACTTTATAGGTATTAGAACCCTTCATAATTATACTTGTCTTTTTTTCATCATTATCTACACTAATAAATGCTGTTAAAGCTTTTGGTTCTCCCACAACCACCTCGAAACACTGCTCATAAACATCATTTCCATCAACTTTAAAACAAACTTGATATGTTCCTTTAGCTAACCCCGAAACGAAAGCTGTTTTATTTGTTCCTGAAATTGTTAAATTATCTTTTCCAGTAATTGTTACAGTATAATCGTAAGAGACATCTTCAACACTCAAATCAATAGTTCCATCATTACTTCCAATACATGTTGCGCTAGATACTTCAACCTTATAGTTATTGATGGGTAGTTCAAAAACAGCACAGCCATTAATATCGACTTTAACACCGGATTCAGTATTAGGACAATTGTCATTTGAGTCGCTAATTCCATCTAAATCAGTATCTAATTCTCTGAAATTTATCCAATTCATATTAAAACCACCTTCTAAAACTTTTAATCTTAACAAGAAAACACCCTTAGAAATAACATTTTCTAAATTTGCAGTTACTGTAGTCCAATTTTGCCAGCCATCAGTTGCGGGTAATTCTAGTTCAGAAAGTATTACATACTCTCTAGAGGAACTTTCTTCAACTAAAGAAAGAGAAATCTTTCCACCATCAGATTCTGATGCAACTCTAAAATCAACTGTATAGCCAGATGAAGAATTTGTAAAAATTTTATAATCAGAATAATCTCCTTTATGAGTATAACCAATATTTGAACCACCACCATCATCAGTTGTTTCTTCGGTAGCTAACCCAAACATTTTTAAATAATCTTCAGCTTCAACTTTCCCAGGTAGTACAAATCGAGGGTCTAAATCATTAACAATTTCAAGATCAGTGAATGAATTTAAAGTTTTTTGATTTTTTGATTTGATATTTCCACTTGAATAAGAAACTTTAATTTCATCAGTGTAAAGTAAATTATCTGAAAGATTTAATATAAGTGTTTTTGATTTTGAGGAATTTAAGTTAATCGAACTTATATTTTTGTTCTCATCATTTACTTTTAAACTAAAATTATCTAAACTTCCATCAATTGATGAACTTAAGATTTCTTGATTTAAAAAAACTTCAATTGATTTTTCATCCGAAGAAGTTTTTCCACTTATAGAATTAAATGGTGCAGAAGAAATTTCTCCAGTTTTTTCAAACTGTAAACTAATTATATTGACAGGTATCGAACTATTAAAATGAACTTTTAAAGAATGCTCTCCTTCATCTAAAACAAGTCCTTCAACACTAGTGTTATTAAAAGAAAACCAACCTCCTGTGGAGTTCATAGTTATTATATTTGAAATATTTTGATCATTTAATGATAAATATAATTCTCCTCCAGATTGTTCCGATGCATGCCTAATTTTAACTCTGTAAGTTCCGGATGAATTAATTTTAACAGAATATTTTGTCCACTCACCTTTTTCAACAAAACCAAGATGATACCCGTTGCTGTTAGTATTGTCTGAATTATCTTCAATATCCACACCATCATTTCTATATTTCCACCCTCTGTTCCAAGCAGTAAAAGATCCTGAAGATTGATGATAAGTAGCTACATCTTTATCATAATATGCATAATTATTTTTACCTAAATCAAAATCTGATAAATAAACTAAACCAGGGATTTGTTGTCTTTTTTTAAATGGAATAGTTTCATCAGTATGTGGTTGTCTTAAAAGAGCATCTGAAATATCTTTTCTATATATACAATTTTCAGATAATGCATTATCTGCTAACTTCATCATTGCTGCATAGGCTTCTTCCTCAGTGGGTTTTTCTCCTTCATCTTTCCAATAATTTAGGATTTTTTGATAGCCATCATTTACAATTATTCTGTAAGGACTATTTACACTACCTACTTTTTTCATAGCCCACCAAGCCCATCCTACATTATTATCTTCAAACAATGAAACAGCATCAGTATACCATGTATTAGAATTTTCTCCAGATTCTCCCATCCATAGTGGTACATTATACTGTTCCCTCATGGGCAAGACCCAATCAAGATCATCTGCATTAGTGGAGTTCCAGTATTTATGAAAACTATAAACCATATTATCATCCCAGGGTGGTCTTAGTCCAGTGAAATTATTAGCATAATCATTTCCCTCAATAATTATAATATGTTCATCACCAACCTCTCTGATCGCATTTGTGATTTTTACAAAAAGATCCTTTAAGTCCTTTCCACCTGGTAAATCCCAATTTGTTTCATTTAGTAAATCATAACCTCCAATCCAATCATTATCTTTATATCTTTCTGCAATTCTTTTCCACAATGCAATTGTTTTATTCTTATTTTGTTCACTCTCCCAAAGTGAGGGTTTATTTGGATCATAATCTGAAATATCAGTGTTTTTGCCTTGACCACCAGGTGCAGCGTGAAGATCAAGAATTACATACATATTGTGAGGCTTAGCCCAATCAAGAACTTTATCAATAATTGTAAAACCTTCCTCTATCCATGTATTTTCACCAGCATTTGGCTCATCTTGAATAGGTAATGTAAATAAATTATAATGTAATGGAACCCTAATACTATTAAATCCCCAAGATGCTAATGAATCAACATCTCTTTTTGTAAAATGATTATCTCTCCATGTTTTAAAAAATTCTTCAGTTTTCTCAGTTCCCATCAGACTAATTAAATTTGATTTAATTTGATGTTGAGCACCAATACTCCCGTCTGTTTCATGCATCATATAGCCTTCAATTAAAAGCCAGCCTCCAGGTGCATAGCCTCTTAAAAGAACTTCATTTCCACTTCCATCGACAATTATTTTACCATCTGTTTTTAAATTTTGTGAAAAAACAAATGAAGAAAAAAATAGTATTAATAAAAAGGTTTTTTTAATCATATTTTATAAACCAAAACCAATATTAAAAAGTAAATCATCCTTAGCAGCATTAGCTCCATTTTCAGTATTTATTGGCCAAGGATAAGAGAGTGTACCAGAGGATTTGAAATCACCAAATAAAATATCGGAAACACCATCACCTTCAGTTCCAGGAAGCCATATAGCTGCGAATGCATCCCAATTTTCTATATGATCTGAAATATTCATTGGTCTTCCAGATATTAATAAAACAACTACTTTATAGCCTTTGTTTTTTAGGTTTTCTATTGTTGTTAGATCTTCATCCATTAAGTCTAGATCATTTCTATCACCAAAAAATTCAGTATATGGATCTTCACCAATTACAACAATAGCTAAATCGCCATTAGAATCATCAATATCTAAAGCATCTTTTGAATAAATTATTTTTGTTTGATCTGATACAGAGTTTTTTATTCCTTCTAGAATTGTAGTTCCAACAGTTATATCACCTTGTCCACCTTGCCAATCTATAGTCCATCCACCACATTGCATTCCTAAATTATCTGCACCTCTTCCTGAAATTACGAGTTTATTTACTTCTTTTGAGATAGGAATAATATCTTTGTTCTTTAATAAGACAACACTCTCCCTGACTGCTTGTCTTGCAATTTTTCTATGATCATCAGAGCCTATTGTGCTTAATGCATCATTGGCAACAAGTGGGTTGTCAAATAATCCATTACCTAACTTTACTTTTAAAATTCTCTTTACCGCATCATCAATTCTCTCCATAGTAATTGATCCTTCTTTAATACTTTCCTTTAACAATCTCATAAACTTTTTATATGGTTGTGCTTGGCCTGAAACCATTACCATATCTATACCAGCATTAATTGATGTAATTATATCGGATTTGTAGTCACCAGGTATCTCATCAATTCCTTGCCAATCGGATATCACAAAACCTTTAAAACCCATTTCAATTTTTAATATTTCAGTTAAAAGTTCTTTACTAGCATGGCATTTTACTCCATTCCAGCTATTGTATGAAGCCATAACAGTTTGTACGTTAGCATCTACAGCAGCTTGATATTTAGGAATTAACTTTAATTTTAATTCTTCTACACTCATCTCAGTATTACCTCTATCAACTAAACCTCTCATTCCAGTTCCAAATTGAGTGTTTCCATCTCCAATAAAGTGCTTTGCACATGCAACAATATTTTTACCAGAATTAGTTTCAGCATTTTGATAACCTAAAATTGCTGCTTCTCCTAATTTTTCTACTCTTTTTGGATCACTAGAAAAACCTTCATAAGTCCTTCCCCATCTATAATCTTCAGGCGATGATAAACATGGTGCAAAAGTCCAATCTATTCCAGTCGCTGCTACTTCAATTGAAGTAGCCTCTGAAATCTTATATATCAGATCAGGGTTATTTGTAGCTCCTAAACCAATATTCTGAGGAAAAATAGTTGCTCCATAAACATTGTTGTGACCATGGACTGCATCAATACCATAAATTAAGGGAATTTGTAATCTTGATTTTAAAGATTCTGATTGGTATTTATTATACATATCTAACCAAGCTTGAGGTTCATTAACCTGAGGGTGGGAGCCTCCGCCACTTAGTAATGATCCAATTGAATATGTTGAAATATCTGTTATTGTATCAAGAAATCTTTGATCAATTTGAGTCATTTGACCAATTTTCTCGTCGATATTCATCATCTCAATCATTTCATCAACCTTTTTATTGATTTGATTTTCTGATAATTTTTTATTAGACTGGTTATTACATGAGACATTCATTAATAATAAACTCCCAAAAAAAACAATATACTTTTTCATAAATAAATTTTATTGATAAACTTTAACGTAATCTACTTCCATAACATCTGAACTAAAATCGCTTGGAACTGAGCCTCCAAAAGTGCCTCCCATTGCAATATTTATAATGATAAAAAAATCCCAATTAAATGGTAAAGAGCAAGCATTTCCTACGATATGATAAGGTTTGTCATCAACTAAGAAAGTTATTGCTTTTTCAGTCCATACAGCTGAGTATATATGAAATTCAGTGGATACATCTTTGTATTCATTGGTTTCTCCACCATCACCGCTTCCATATTTGTCTGGATGATGAGCTGTCGACTGAATTTTATTTAATCTATTTCCTGCATGTTCCATGATGTCTAACTCACCACATGAAGGCCAATCAATTTGATCATAATTGGACCCTAAGAGCCATAGAGCTGGCCATGTTCCTTTTTTTCCAGGTAATTTAGCTCTAATGTCAACTCTACCATATGTAAAATCAAATTTTTTATTTGTTTTTACTCTTCCAGATGTGAAATTTTTACCTCCGTAACCCTCTCTTTTAGCAATGATTTTTAAAACACCATTTTCAACGATTACATTTTCTAATCGATCAGTAGTTACTTGCAATTCTTCATTATACCATTGATTTCTAACTTCATAAACCCATTTTTCAGAATCTAATCTACCATTGTAATTAAATTCGTCAGACCAAACTAAGTTTGTGAACATATCTTTAGATGGAGTAGTGGACACTTCTTTATCCGTTAACCAAAGATACCAAGCTCTTTCTTGATTATCAACAGTTCTTACTAAAATATTATTTGAATCATAACACTCAATTGTATATGTATGTTCACCAACATAAAAACCAATAAAAGATTTTGAATCAAAAACTACTTTATTTTCATTATTTTCTTTTTTTACATAAAATGAGCCTTCATAATTATTTAGAATGAAATTTTCAATTTCTCCAGATGAGTTTGCGGTTTGACCTGTATTTCCATAGCTAGAAATTAAATAAGTTGATTTTCCATATACACTACCATTTGTCTTGTGAATGTATGTTCCATCACTTTTAAAAGTAAATTCATCGTCATAAAAGCCTGAATTGCTCTTTGAAAATGATGGAGCTTCCCACCATGTAGTATATTTAAACTGTTTATCTCCATTCCCAAAATGACCATCATAAGAAGCATTTACTTTCCATGTTTTTTGATTTCCCCCTGACAATATTTGAATTAAATCTTGATCTGAATTTGCTTTAACATAAACAGAGATATTTTTCGCTTCACTTATGAAATCTCCTGTTGAAGAATATGCTAAAACATTCGCAATATATGATTTAGTTCCAAATTCTGAATATGTGTAATCTATTGACCCTGAAGATGAATCAACTACATCACCTGTTCCAAATCGGAAACTATAATTCATTGCATTATTAGCAGATGCAGTAAAAGTAACAATACCAGATCCATCACCTTGTGGGTTTTTACTGTCTGCACCTTTAATCTCTATATTAAAAACTAAATTGGTTGGAACAATTTTTTCAATAGGGTCAGGGATGTCTTCGTTATCAATTTTATTTTCATTTCCTGAACAAGAAAAAAATAATAAGGAAATTATAAGAATTTTGTACATATAGATGTTTATTAAAACAAAGAGTTTGAAAGATTTCTCTATCAAACTCTTTAAAACAAAACACAAAAATATTATTTAGTTATCATTTGTAATTATACCATGCCAAGAATTTCCATCAAATCTTCCAATTGTTGAGTATTTCATACGATTTTCGGATCTTTCCCAAATAAAAAATTCTTGATTTCCTACATAAAATCCAATAAAACCAGTTCCAGATAATATAATTTTTTCACCTGGGTAAATTTCTTGACCATCACTAGTATCTTCGTACTTGCCATCTTGATTCCAATCCCATCTTGCTGTAAAAGGGACAATTGTAAAGTCTACTTCAAAATTTTCATATGGATAATATTCATATTCATAATTTGGATCTCCCGTACTTGTGGCACCTCTATCACCACCCAGATCAGCTTTCATTGGGTCTTCTTTTCCAAAAATTGATTTATCAGGACCGACATTAAAAGACATCTTACCTTTACCAGTTTTTGGATCCCAATTTGAAAAAGTATATGTATCATCATAAATGCCAGTTTTTTCTTTTGCTAATGGGTCAGCAGTCCACCACCAAGTTTTAGGTGCACCCCAATTTGCAGCATTTGCACTATTATCAGCATTTAAACCAGCTGCAACACCTAAATGCCCAGCTTCATCTTTTTTCATTCTCCATGTACCAGTTGTAAGAGCAGTTATTAGCTCTGCAGGTGGAATATATGTTAATAGTACATCAACTGAAATATTTTGCGATGATGTGGTTCCACCAGAACCAACAGCAACGGCTGTAATCGTATATGAGTTAACACCTAAAGCTGTAAAAGTATAAGACACTTTTCCACTCGGATTAAGGCTTTCAGCACCATTGTTAATAAACTTATAAGTAATTGCATTATCAGCAGTCACAGTAAATTCAACTTTACCACTTCCATCTCCATTTGGATTATCAGCATCTTGACCAATAATGTTTGCGCTTATTTGAATATTTGTTGGTGCAATAATTTCACCAAATGAGTGTTCGTCAGATTCAGCAAAGCTGTCTATTTCGCAACTAGTATAAAATATTAGAAATGTTAGAGTAAAAAATATTTTAAAAATTGTATTATATGTTTTCATTTTTTAATTTTTTAAATTATTAGTATTGAGTTATATCATCAAGATAAATTGTAAAGTTTGATGAACCATCACCCTTAGTACCTTCATCCATGATCATCACTAGATTATACCATTCATCAGATGTGTCTACGCCAGTAAAATCGAATTCAATTTCTTCCCACTGATTTGCAACTGTGGTTGTTCCGCCAACCGTAGCAGTAGCTTTAACACCAGGCCATGGAACTTCATCCTCAAATTTCATATTAAGTTTTAAACCAATTCTTGGAGACCAAATTTTAATTCTTATTTTTTGTTCTTTATCAAAATTAAATTTATCGGTTACTGTAAATTTATGTCCAGCCCATGCCTGGCCATCATTTTTAACCAATTTTAAAACTTTGTCAGAAGAATTTCCACTTGTGTCAGGATTTGCAATAAGTTCTTGCGAACCTCCATCAAAACCAGAAAGACTACCAGCATCTTCAAAATCAGATATTACGGATGAAGTAGTAGATGAAAATTGAGTTATATCATCAAGATAAATTGTAAAGTTTGATGAACCATCACCCTTAGTACCTTCATCCATGATCATCACTAGATTATACCATTCATCAGATGTGTCTACGCCAGTAAAATCGAATTCAATTTCTTCCCACTGATTTGCAACTGTGGTTGTTCCGCCAACCGTAGCAGTAGCTTTAACACCAGGCCATGGAACTTCATCCTCAAATTTCATATTAAGTTTTAAACCAATTCTTGGAGACCAAATTTTAATTCTTATTTTTTGTTCTTTATCAAAATTAAATTTATCGGTTACTGTAAATTTATGTCCAGCCCATGCCTGGCCATCATTTTTAACCAATTTTAAAACTTTGTCAGAAGAATTTCCACTTGTGTCAGGATTTGCAATAAGTTCTTGCGAACCTCCATCAAAACCAGAAAGACTACCAGCATCTTCAAAACTAGAAATTACGGTTCCAGCCGATTTAGATGTGTTTGTTGCTGGGACACCCTTTATTATATTGTCTAAATGAAAATCTAAGTCTTTTGCTCCATAAGTTCCTCCTGACCCCCAGTTTGGATCACCAGCGTCAATAAAAAACACCAATCTTTCAAAAGAACCTGTTCCATCAAAGGCTGAATTACTATTTGGAAAGGCCTGTTGTGTTATTGTAGACCAATCATAAGTGAGATCATGCCATCCTTTAGAATTAACCGTTTTTGACATTTCAATGTATTCAGCTCCATTTGGATCATTTTTATTTTCTAATTTCATCATGAGTCTATGTTCACTGTTGTCAGGTGAATAAAACTTTACAGAAACATTATTATCAGAACCAGAAACTAAATCAATTGGTGTGTCTAGAGTAATTTCAGCAGTATCCCACCATTCTCCACTAGTTGTAATTTTTCCAGTTTTATTAGAAGAATCATCTGGATCAGTAGATAGCACATATTTAAATCCTCCCTTTTCTTCAAATACTTCTTCATTATCAAAATTAATAGGAAGTTCAACAGAATTTTCCTTCCAGAAATAAATATTGTCTAAAAATATTGTACCAGCACCATCATTATTGTATGGATTTATAGCAAATTTTAGTTGATGCAGATCAGCAATTGTAAGCCCCTGACTAGTCCAATCACTTATTGGAATATCAAAACTTGTCCACTCATCTTGATTTAATTTAGCTAAAACAGGTTTTTCTCCATTAGAAGCACTAATCAAGGAAATTTCTAAATTTTCAAATTCAGGAGATGCAGTCCATACATCAATATGCATATATTCATAATTAGAAACATCTTGAGGAGCACCTAATTGAACACCCTGGTAATTTACCTTTTCATATTTAATCATTTTATCACCGTTAAGATCATATTCCTCATACTGTGTCGTTTGCCACCAGTAAGGGAAAAAATCAGTTCCTGCTATATCAGTATATTTCCCAGAAAAGACAGATATTACAGTATTTGCAGGTCTATCTGCTTGTTCAGGAGCTGATACAGGAGGTGCTAAAATAGCAGTAACTTCAAACTCTTGAGATAGTTCAGATGTTTCAATTGCTGCACCCTTTGCTATAACTTTAACATTGTAGACTCCAGCTTCAGCATATTGATAAGTTAAAGATTCTCCAATATTAGCAGTCACAGGATCAACACCAGCAACACCTGGGTGATATTCATAACTAGTTGCAAAGTCTGCTTTAAGAGTTACATTAACCTTTTTAGATTTAACCTCATCATTAGAAAGGGTTAAAACAAGGTTTTCAGGTGCTTTAAATGATACGACTAAAGGAATATCAGCAGTTGTAGTTAAATTATTTAATCCTTTGGCTGTTACTTTCACAGTGTAATTACCCTCCTTGAATGTATGTAGGGTATTTCCACCAGTTTTAATTTCCGAAGAAATATCAGAACCATCACCGTAATCAATTGTAAAACTAATAGCTTGTTCAGCAGCAGGAGTTATTGTCACATTACCAGTGTTGTCCTGAGTAACTTCAAATGCTGCAGTAACATTACTTGGTGGTAAAATATTTCTAGCAAATTCATTATTATCACTAAAATCATCATCACATCCTGCAATAAGGAACATAATGAATATTGAACCAAAAATTTTATATATATTTTTCATATTCATAATTTTTATTAATAACCTGGGTTTTGAGTTAAACCAGAAATATCAATTTCGGTTTGTGGAATTGGAAATAATTCATGTTGACCAGAAATAAATCCAGAAATTTCATTAGCTGCCTGACCAGTTCTAACAAGATCAAAAAACCTATGTCCTTCACCTGCAAACTCTAATCTTCTCTCATCCCAAATTGCTTGAGTTAAAGCTGTTCCACTTGAACTTATAGAGGATACTCCAGCTCTACTTCTTACTTGATTTAAATATGTTTGAGCTTTAGAATCACTAATTCCTCCTCTGTTATTTGCCTCAGCTGCCATTAATAACACATCGGCGTATCTAATGTATCTGTAATTGTTTTCATAGTTGAGTTCTGTAGTGTTTTTTGAATAACCAGATCTAGGAATATACTTATTATTAAAGTATCCTGTGTGTTCATATCCTTCGCTGTATTTAGCTGAATTTGCATCCGCCCATGCTGCTATATCAAGAATAGAAGAATTTTTTCTTTTATCTCCAGAATCAAAAGCATCAACTAAATCTTGAGTTGGTATGTTAAAACTCCATCCAGAAGCATATACCGGACCATCATAACCTCTTATTCCATGGTGAATTACCCCAAAATTACCTTCAGTTCCTTGAGGCATCCATCCCCAATTATATCCATTAGATTCCTTTGAGTGTTGAATCTCAAAAACAGACTCTGGTCCGTTTTCTCCTTCAACTAAAAATACACTTGATGGATCAGCTGGTAAAGTGTATAAACCTACAAGCGGTTCAAGAATATTAGCAGCTTCCGTAAACTTATCTTGGTATAAATAAACTTTTCCAAGTAGAGCGTGAGCAGTAAATGATGTTGCTCTTCCATCTAAACTCTTTTTAGCTTCAAGACCATTGACAGCACTCATTAAGTCCGATTCAATAACGGAATAAACTTCTGATTTTGAAACTCTTGATAATGTACCTGAATCACCTGCAGTTAATCTTCCCTCTGTAAATAATGGAACATCACCATAAATTTTGACTAATTCAAAATAGAAAAATGCTCTTAAAAAGTGTACTTCTGCATAAAGCTCATCTTTTCTTGGGAAATCCATTTTATCTTTATTTTCGATCATGTAATTTGCTCGATTTACACCTTCGTACATATATTGCCAAATTCTAGATAGTTGATCATTGACTGGATCGTGGATCATATCATCAATTTTCTGAAGACCAATTACATCACTAGCACTTTCTCCGCCACACAATGAGTTGTCAGAAGCAATTTCACCTATCATGAAATTATAAAGTGTCCATTGTAAAATATCATAAACCCCGACTAAAGCAGCTTCATAATCCTCTGCTGATTTAAAATAATCATCAGCAACAATTTGGTAACCCTCAGATGCTTCATAATCTACATATTCATCGCAACTGTTAATAAACAATATTAATGACATGGCTATTAAAAATTTATTAATTAATTTTTTCATTTTTTTTTATTAAAATTTAACATTTAACCCAACTAAAACAGTTCTTGGACTTGGATAATTTCCTCTGTCAACACCTGTGTCTAAAACACCGTAAGACATTTCTGGATCATATCCAGTGTAATCAGTAAACGTCATCAGGTTTTTTCCTTGTAAATAAATTCTAACTCCATCTAAAGCTTTAGAATCAGCTAGATTAAAATTATAACCCAATTGGACGTTTTTGATTTTAAAATAAGAACCATCTTCAACATATCTTGTAGATGGCCTTACGTTATTGTTTGAGTCAACAAAAGTTGCTCTAGGCTCAAAATTGCTAGTGCCTTCACCTGTCCATCTAGATAGTACACTGACAGGTTTATTAGTGTAATTCAAGTTCCTTTCATATCCTCTAAAAATATCATTACCAAATGTTCCATAAGTTGAAATACTTAAATCAAAATCATAAACTTTAAAGTTTAAGTTCCATCCTAATGAAAAATCAGCAAAGGGATCTCCAATCTTAGTTCTATCATCAGCATTTACAACTCCATCTCCATTTACATCAACAAATCTAATATCACCTGGTTGTGCATTTGGCTGAGTTGCATGGTTGTCAACTTCAGTTTGGTTTTGAAATATTCCATCTGCTTTGTATCCCCAAAAAATTCCGGGTGACTCTCCCTCTTGAAATCTAACTAAACTGTTGTAAGGGATACCATATCCAGCTCCCCATATATATTTATCACCATTAGAGATTTCTTTGACTAAATTATCAGATGTTGTAAAACTTACGTTTGTGCTGAATGAAATATTTTTTGATGTGTCGCTATTATATCCTAAGTTAATATCGAATCCGCTTGTCTCTGTTTTACCAATGTTAGCAGATGGATAATTAGGTGTACCTAGATATAAGGATAGTGTTGGATTAAACAAAAGATCATCAACTGTTTTTTGAAAATAGTCTACAGTTAATGATACTTTTGAATCAAACATTCTTAAATCAAACCCAACATTTGCTTGAACTTGATTTTCCCATGAAACATCCATATTAGGTATGCCATCTAATGCAGATCCAGTAACTATACTCCCTCCAAAAGTATACTTTGGATAAGTCGTAATAGTACCAAACTGAGAGCTAGCATTATCATTTCCAACTGTACCAAAACTTGCTCTAACTTTTAAAAAGTTAATTGCTTCAGAGTTAAAGAAGTCTTCATTTGAAGCAACCCAACCAAGTGATGCAGAAGGAAAAATTCCAAATTTATTATTTTCTCCAAAACTTGTAGATCCATCTCTTCTTACTGTAACAGACGCCAAATATTTTTCATTAAAGTCATATTCAGCTCTTGCAATCAAGGAGACACTTCTGCCAACATATTGCCAAGAACCTGTGCTCTCTTCGTCCTGAGGACCAGTTGCTGCACTTAAATCTGCAAAAGACCACGAATTAAAAGGAACTCCGACTTTAGATCCTGAAACACTATTACCAGTGTTTTTGCCAATTTGAAAACCTGCAAAAACATTAATATTGTGATCTTCAATTGAAAAATTATAACTGGCATTAATATCGTATGTGTAATTGAAGTAAGTTGTTTTACTTTCATTAACATTGTTCCAGGTTTGAGTAACATTTCCATCAGCATCAGTTGATGAAATTGGAGTTAAATCAGCATTAGCATTTGTAGCGTTATGACCTACACCATAAAATTGATAAGGGCTAAAACCTTTAGATGTAACATTTACATAAGTATATCCTAGCCTAGAAGTTATTTTTAAATCTTTTAATAAATCGTATTGTAGTTCAAATTTTCCAGAAATTGAATTTGTATTTCCAGATCCATATGAATTGGATATTTGAGCCATTGGATTTTTTATTTCTTGAGTAATAGTATTACTTATAGCATATGAACCATCTTCAGCATAAACTGGGGTTGTGGGCGACATGTTAAGAGCATTAAATATAATATCTCCTAAGCCACTATCTTTTATGTTAGTATATCTATTACTGATCTTCATATTTAATTTACTTGATAAATCTGTATCAAAATTTGCTCTGAAAGTTGATCTATCGAAAAATTGTTTATCACCTCCGTGAATGATCCCTTCTTGTTCAGTAAAACCTGCAGATAAAAAGTAAGAAGAATTATTTGTACCTCCTGAAACTGAAATATTATTTGTGATAATTGGAGCATCAATTCTAAAAATTTCTTTTTGCCAATCAGTTCCATATCCAAGGTTTGATAGATCTGAAAAAATTAATCCTCCACCTGATGTTAGACTCATTTCATTAAGAATTGCAGCGTATTCAGATGCATTAAGAACACCAATTGTTTTCTCAGGAGATTGTTGACCATAAGATGAATTGAATGTGAATTTAGCCTCTTGATTTCTAGAACCATTTTTGGTTGTAATTACTATGACACCATTTCCTCCTTTAACTCCGTATAAGGCTGTAGTTGAAGCATCTTTCAATACAGATATGCTTTCAATATCTGAAGGTTCTAGTGAGTTCATGTCATCTAGACTCTGGTTTATTCCATCAACAATTACCAATGGGTCATTTCCAGTGTAAGATGTTATTCCTCTTATAATTACAGTAGGCTTAGATCCTGGTGATCCATTAGAAAACATATTTACACCCGGAAGACCTTGTAGAGCATCCTCCATTCTAACAGGCTTTAATCTCTCAACTTCTTCTTTACCAACAGTTGAGACTGATCCTGAAATGTTAGATGCTTTTTGACTTACATATCCAAGTACGACTACTTCTTCCAAAGCTTCAAAATCCGCGTCAAGCGAGATTGATATATTAAAAGAATTTGTAACGGTATATTCATATGTTTTGAATCCGAGGTAAGAAAAAACAAGAACATCACCTGATTTAACATTATCTATAGAAAAATTACCGTTGAAGTCTGTATTAGTTCCGTTGGTTGTGTTTTTAATTATAACATTAACTCCAGGAAGAGCATCATTATTATCTGAATCTGTTACAGACCCAGTTATGGTTCCTGATTGAGCAGTCATAGATAAAAATCCTAACAACAATAGAAAGTTTAATATTTGACGTTTCATAAATTATTTTTTTGAAGTCATAAACTTAATATTTTTCTTTGCTCAAAAAATATAAAAAAACTATACAGATTGTAAAAAATATAAAATTCAGCATACATATTTATTAATTCTATAAAAAACAGGTAATAATTTTATGAATATTATTAAATAAAAGAAAAATATTATTTATAATGAATTTAAATACCCATGAATGTTGTAGTAATGTTGTGGTAAAAAAATGAGTTTATCTAAGAAACAACATAAAGCTAAATTGATAGAATATACTCTGTAAGCCCCTCATTATGAGATAATTTTAGTTTTTTTCTGAGCCTATATCTTTTTATTTCTACACTTCTTAAAGAAATATTTAGTAAAGGTGCAATATCTTTTGAGGAAAGGTTTAATCTTAAATAAGCACAAAGTTTTAAATCATTTTTCGTTAAGCTTACATGAACTGATTTAATCTTTTTCAGAAACTCTCTGTCAGTGTTGTTAAATGCCTGTTCAAAGAATTTCCAATCGTCTTCATTATTTAAATTATTATCAATAGTTTTTATTACTTTATTAATTTTCAAATTATCCTCTAAGCTTTTCAAATCATCTTTAATTCTGTTTAGAAACTGATTCTTCTTTATCATACTCATTGTTGATACAGCTAATTCTCTGTTCTTGTTTTCAATATCCTGCTGTAGCTTTTCATTTTCTAATGATGCAATACTTTCCTTTTTTTCAATTTCTTTTAATTTTATTTTCTTACTATTAATTTTTTCTTGTCTTTTTTCTTTCCATTTATAATATCTTCTTGTGTATCTATTAGTTATAAAGACCATTAAACCTGCTATAAAAGTATAATTTATATACATGAAATTAGATAAATACCAAGGTCTATTAATTGTAAAAGAAATCTTTTTTGTTTCGGAATTTATTAATTCACCATTTTTTGTTTTTAGTTCAAATGTATACTGTCCATATAATAGATTATTATAGGATGCAGTTGATTCCTCTGTCCAGTCACTCCAATTTTCATTATAGCCTGTTAACCTGTATTGGAACTCATTTTTTTCAAATAACTGATAGTTTGAAACGCTGTAGTCAAATGATATATTATTGGTTTTATAATTTACATTAAAATCATTTTCTATATTGATAAGAAATGGTTCTTCATCAATTGAACTTACTTCTATTTTATCAATAGAAAAACTTTTATTTGAAAGTTTGTAATTTTTTAAATCCAAGGAGATATAACCGTTATTAGTACCTATAACGTTAATCTCATCATCTTTAGTTGAAATATTTTCGAATACAGTTCTTTTTAATTTATTAGGAACTAATATTGACTTTAAATTAACTTCATTATTTACATCATCATTAAAAGCAATATATAATTTATCATCTGAAAATACCCACATTTTCTTATTTTCAGATCTTATCAACCCTGTTGGATTTGCAGCTTCAGATAATAAGCTATCTTTTGAGAATGAATCATTTGATGGATTATAATAGTATAATCCATTTTTATTTTTATAATATATTTTATTATTGAATTTAGATAAACTAGGGTTTCCATCAATTGATAATGAATCTTTTTCCACAGAATTGAACTTTTCAAAACTTGAATCTAATGTTAATTTATATAAACCTCTAAACCCATGCACAACAATAATCTTATTGTTATCTGCTAATTCAAAAAATCTTGAGGAAAGATCAAACCCTTTTATATAATTTCTGGTTTTCCAATTACCATTTACTTTTTGTAAAACTTTTAAACCACCATAATTACCTTCTAAAATTATATCTTTTTTACTAGTTTTTCTAAATGTCCATGTTCCACGAGTTCCAGCCACTTTAGTTGCTCTATTATTATTTAAAATAAAAGTACCATTATCGTGTCCACAAAAAAGTTCATTATTTATAATTTCTAATCCCCAAACTTGTCCTGTCATCCCATCCACTAATGAAAAACGACTTTCTGATTTATTAGTTTTAAAGTAAAGACCTTGATTAGTTCCTATGTATATGTTGTTTTTAAATTTCTTGTATGCGTAAACAGTTCCAAGATTACCCTCATAATCTTCATAGATTTTAAATGCTGAGTTATAATTAACAACTGAAATACCATTGTCAAGTGCCAACCATAGGTTTTTGTTATTGTCTTCAAAAAGAGATAAAACTGTATTATTAGTATTAGTATTTTTTTTATCTAATATTTCTAATAAATTTCCATTTTCATCAAGTCTTATTAGTCCATTCTTTATTGTTCCAATTGAAAATGATCCATCTGAATTGTTAAGAGCAGAGTAGATTGTCAATTGGTCCATTTTGTCCAAATACGTATCCCATTTTTTGACTTTATTTTTAGAACTTATTTCAAAAAACCCAGAATATTCTGTTAAAGCTAATAGACGATTGTTTGACTCAAATAAACTGATAATTATTTCATCTGAAAAAATAATATTGGTATTAAAGGGCACATAGTTTCCATTTTCAATTTTATAAACACCTTTATTAAATACAAAAAAATAAAGACTGTCATTTATAACGAAAGATTTCCAAACACCACCCACTGGTGTAATAGTTTTAATTTCTTCAGAATTAGGGTCATAAAAAATCAATCTGGAAAATGACTGAAAAACAATCCAATTCTTAAACTTTAAAATATTCCAAAACTCTTCATCATATTCAATAAAATCTAAATTATTTTTTTCAGGAATTGAAGTATAAGAATACGTACCATTTTTATTTTTATTCCAGAATCCAAAATCATTACTTTGTCCACTGTAAATTCTTTCATCTATATTTTTTACAGATCTAATTATAGTGTTCTTGGGTGTTTTATAAAGTGACCATAAATTCCCATTGTATGTTAAAAGCCCATCATTGTTAGCAAAAAACATCGAGTCATCGTCACTTTGTGTTATCATCCAGTTTTGTCCATTTGCACCATAATCATCCATCTTAAATGACTGTATAGGTGAAATCTCTTGAGAAAAGACTTTAAAACATATAATAATTAATACTAAATATTTATTCATATAGTGTTGTAAATCAATATTTTAATTTTTAATATATCAATAATCAGAAGACAAATGTAAAATAAATTATGTATAGTTATAAAATCTGACATGTATAGGTCATTTTAATATCCATAAATACCTTATGGTCTCTGACAAGTAAGTATAAAATAAATTGAATTTGTATACTAAGTATCCATAATAAAAAAATCCAATCAACTGATAATCAATTAATTGGAATTTTTAAGTGTTGGGGTGGCAGGAGTTGAACCTAACTCGTAAAAAATAAAAGTTAAGTCAGCTTTTTTTAACTCTGTACTAGACGCTGTAATGTTATAAAGTAAAAATAATTGAATTTAAAATTTAACCTGTTATCCTCGCTGCTTTGCATATAATTAAATTATAATTAAATCATTATATTAAATAAAAAATTTACCAAAACATTTAATTCTAACAACAATTTTATGAGACGTTTTCTTTTTATAATGCTCAAGCTATTAATATTCCTCTTCACTGTTAA
>JBELHE010000005.1:2437-34576 GCA_042091575.1 Cryomorphaceae bacterium | reverse complement strand
TTGCAATAATTTTAGGAAAAACTAAATAAGTTAAGGAGTTAATACCCAGTACTTCCAAAGCATCGATTTGCTCAGTTACTCTCATAGTTCCAATACTAGATGTTATGTAAGATCCAACCTTACCCGCCATTATAATTGAAATAAATGTTGGCGCAAATTCTAATATTACAGATTGTCTTGTTGCAAATCCAATCAATGTTTTGGACAGAAGAGGGCTTTCAAGATTAAGAGCCATTTGAATAGCAACTACTCCTCCGATAAAAAAAGAAAGAATTGAAACTATTGGGATTGAGTCTAGAACCAAATCGTTAATTTCTTTAAAAATTTGCTTGTAAATAATGGATCTTTTACATGACTTAGAAAATGATATTTTTATCATTAAAAAATATTTCCCAATATCATGTAAGTATTTCATTTTAAATTTGATATGTTATTGCATTAACATTCATTCCGGCTCCAACGCTAGCAAATAAAATCACATCACCTTTCTGTAGTTCATGACCTTTAAAGTTTTCATTTCGAACAATATCATATAAGGTTGGTATTGTAGCCACTGAAGTATTACCTAACACATCAACACTAATAGGCATAATATTTTCAGGAATTTGAATTTCAAATAATTTGTAGAAGTATTTGAGAACAGCTTCATCTAATTTTTCATTTGCCTGATGAAGAAAAATTTTTTTAACATCGTGAATTTTTTTTCCACTTTCATCTAGGCATTGTTTCAATGCGTTCGGTATTACAGATATCGCAAATTCATAAACTTTTCTACCATTCATTTTAATGTGTTTATTAGGTGAATTTGAATTTGGATTAAATGTTTTGTCACAAAAAAGATATAATGCTTCCTTCCCTGAGTATGTAACAGTTTTATGAGAAAGAATCCCACCGTTTTCAGAACTTTCTTCTATAATAGATGCCCCAGCTCCATCTGCAAAAATCATCGAGTCTCTATCGCATAAATCTACAGTACGTGAAAGTGTGTCAGCACCAATTACTAGGCATTTTTTTGCCATTCCTGCTTTAATATAAGCTGATGATTGTATAACGCCTTCAACCCATCCAGGGCAACCAAAAATTAAATCATAAGCAACACAATTTGGGTTTTGAATTCCTAATTTATGTTTGACTAAAGTTGCAACTGAGGGCAAAGCAATATATTGGTTCGAGTCTGAATCAATCTCACCAAAATTATGTGCAACTATTATATAATCTATTTCCTCTTTATCAATTTTTGCTGATTTTATTGCATTTACAGAGGCGAAAGTGGCTAAGTCAGAAGTGTTATGATCATTATCAGCATACCTCCTTTCCTTTATTCCTGTTATAGATTGAAATTTTTCAATTATTTCTTTATTTGATATTGGATATGGATTTCCATCTTTATCAAAAAAATCTCTTCCAATAAATTCATCATTCTTAACAATTTTTTTTGGAATATATGATCCAGTCCCTGTAATTTTTATAGGCATAGAAAATTTTTAATAAAAGTATGAATTAATTAGCTATCAATATAATTTTCAACAGGTGAACAAGTACATATTAAATTTCTATCACCATAAGCTTCGTCAATCCTCGTGACTGAAGGCCAAAACTTATTATTTCTTACAAAGCTAAGAGGATAGGCTGCATATTCTCTTGAATATTTATAAGCCCATTTGTTCGCAGTAATCATGTCAAGAGTGTGAGGAGAATTTAATAATACATTTTCAGTATCTTCTTTAGAGGAAGAAAGAATTTCAGCTTTTATAGATATTAAAGCGTCGCAAAATCTATCAATTTCCGATAGATTTTCACTTTCAGTAGGTTCAATCATCATGGTGCCTGGGACAGGGAATGACACAGTCGGAGCATGAAAACCATAATCAATTAAACGTTTAGCTATGTCCATTACCCCAATATTATGAGAATCTTTATATTCTCTACAATCTATAATTAATTCGTGAGCAGAGGTTCCATTCTCTCCTTGATATAGAATTTTATAATCCTTTTCAATTCTTTTCTTGATGTAATTTGCATTTAAAATTGAAATTTCTGTTGCTTTTTTTAAGCCATGTGGTCCCATCATGCATATGTAGCCGTATGATATTAAACAAGCCATCGCTGAGCCCCATTGAGCCGACGATATTGCTTTAATTGAGTGTTTATTTTTACTAGATTCTTCAATACAGGGCAAAAAACTAGATAGATGTTCTGCAACACAAACAGGTCCAACGCCTGGTCCTCCACCTCCATGGGGAATAGCAAATGTCTTATGAAGATTTAAGTGGCAAACATCAGCACCAATTAAATATGGATTGGTCAAACCTACCTGAGCATTCATATTAGCTCCGTCCATATATACTTGACCACCATTTTTATGAATAATTTCGGTGATTCTTTTTATTGATGATTCAAAAACACCGTGTGTTGATGGATATGTAATCATTAATGCAGCTAAATTTTCAGAATTTTCCTCTGCTTTTTGTTTGAGCTCTTCTTCATTTATGTTTCCATGTTTATCAGTACCAACGACTACAACTTTCATTCCTGCCATAATAGCAGATGCTGGGTTAGTTCCATGTGCTGAAGAGGGTATCAAACAAATATTCCTTCGCTCTTGATTTATGCTTTTAAAGTATGCTCTTATTAACATTAATCCAGTGTATTCGCCTTGAGCACCTGAATTTGGTTGTAAAGTCGTGGAATGAAAACCAGTAATTTCATTTAACTGTTTTTCAAGTTTATTGAGGATTTCTGTGTAGCCATTAACCTGATTTGTGGGTGCAAAAGGATGTATATTATTCCATTTTTTCCAACTTAATGGTAACATTTCAGCAGCAGCATTGAGTTTCATTGTACAAGAGCCTAGTGAAATCATCGAATGATTAAGTGATAAATCTTTTCTTTCTAAACTTTTTATATATCTCATCATTGATGTTTCAGAGTGATGAGTGTTAAATACTTTATCGTTCATGAAAGTTGATTTTCTCTCAAACTGGGTTATCGATCTGTTATTTTCTGCATTATAATTGAAATTATTTTTTTTCCCATACAAATTAGAAATTATATTAAAAATTAACTCTATGTCATCAATTTCAGTTGCTTCATTTATAGAAATTGAAACTTCATTTTCATTAATATAGTTTAGATTAAGTTTATTCTCAACAGCTAATTTTTTAAGTTTTTTGGAATCTGTTTTTAAGTGAATAGTATCAAAAAAAGAACTGTTTAATTGTTCGACTCCAATATCTTTGAGATTATTGTTTAAAATATTAGCAAGATTATTTATTTTTTGGGCAATTGATCTAATCCCCATTGGACCATGGTAAACAGCGTACATGCCAGCCATAACAGCTAATAATACTTGAGCTGTACATATGTTGGATGTTGCTCTTTCTCTTTTTATGTGTTGTTCTCTGGTTTGTAAAGCCATCCTTAAGGCTGTGTTTCCTAATCTGTCTTTTGAAAGTCCAATGATACGGCCAGGAATATGTCTTTTATATGAACTTTTTGTTGCAAAATAACCAGCATGTGGACCTCCAAATCCAAGTGGAATCCCAAATCTTTGGGATGTACCGACAACCACATCACAGTTTGATGTGGCTGGTTCTTCCAAAATTGCTAAAGCCAATAAATCAGACCCAACTATTAACTTAACATCAACAGCTTTTAAATAGTTTGAAACTTTTTTTAAGTCATTAATTTTTCCATGATTACCAATATATTGAATGTAACAACCAAAAAAGCTTTCATCAAATTTTATATTTTTAATATCATCAATTATAATACTTATACCAAGTGGTTCAGCCCTTGTTTGAATAACTTTAATAGTTTGTTCAAATGTATCATTGGAGATAAAGAATTTTAAACTATTGTTTTTCACTTTTTCTCTAGATCTATTTGAGAAAATCATGGTCATAGCCTCAGCAGCAGCTGTTCCTTCATCAAGTAATGAAGCATTTGCCATTTCCATTCCAGTTAGATCGCATATTACTGTTTGAAAATTTAGTAAAGCTTCCAACCTTCCTTGCGCTATTTCAGCTTGATATGGCGTATATGCTGTGTACCAACCAGGATTTTCTAAAATATTCCTTTGAATAACTGGTGGCAAAATGGATTCATTATAGCCTAATCCAATAAGATTTTTGAAATGTTTATTTTTTTGCGACTGCTTGAACATATGATCTAAAAACTGAGCTTCACTCATTTCACTATCAACATTTAAAGCTTTATTCATTCTAATGCTTTTAGGAATTGTTTTGTTGATTAATGAATCAATGTTTTCTAAACCTAAATAATCGAGCATATACTTCTCTTCAGATTTTGTAGTACCAATATGACGTTGTGAAAACTTCATTTAAAAATTCAAAATTATTGATTATGACAATTGATTACAACATAAAAAAAGAATGATTTAAAAAAGTTTTTAACTTTTTTATTGACAATTAGCTTAGCTATCTAAACTTGAGTTATTTACATTAATTTCAAGCTGCTTTTTATAGTCAATAATACTATTTAGGATTTCTACGTTTGATGAGCCAAGTATTTCAATAGCTAAAATTCCAGCATTTTTAGCCCCATTTAATGCAACAGTTGCAACGGGAACCCCACCAGGCATTTGAAGAATTGATAGAATTGAATCCCATCCATCAATTGAGTTTCTTGATTTAATAGGAACTCCAATTACAGGAAGAGGGGAGTTTGAAGCAACCATTCCAGGTAGGTGTGCAGCCCCGCCTGCACCTGCTATAATTACATTTATTCCACGTTTGTGAGCAGTTTTACTATAATCCATCATTTTTTCAGGCGTTCTGTGCGCAGAAACAATTTCAATTTCGTAGTCTATGTTAAATTCTTTAATAATATTTTCAGCTTCCTTCATCACAGGATAATCTGATTTACTTCCCATTATGATACCAACTTTAGCCATTTTAAATTGATTTAACTTTTATTCTATTTTTTAATTTAGTAGCCCTTTTATAAGCTTCTTCAAATTTATCACAAATAATTGTTATATGCCCCATTTTTCTGTTAGCTCTAGTTTTTTCTTTACCATAAATATGAAGATGAGTATTTTCCTCATTAAAAGCTTCGTGTAAATTTTCATAAAACACATTACCTTCAAAACCATCATTTCCAACTAAATTTAACATAATTGCATTTCCATTGTGTTTTGTGTTTCCTAATTTTAGATTCAAAATTGACCTTAAGTGTTGTTCAAATTGTGATGTTGGACAAGCTTCTATTGTAAAGTGTCCACTATTATGAGGACGAGGTGCTACTTCATTAATCAATATATTATTGTCATGTGTTAAAAACATTTCTACCGCTAATAAACCAATATTATCAATTTTCTTTGTGACTTCAATTGCAATTTTCTTTGCTCTAAGATTTAGCTCTTTCGAAATTTTTGATGGACTAATTACAAATTCAACCTGATTAGATATTACATTAAACTCCATTTCTACAGTTTCATATGTCTTGATTTCACCATTTAAGTTTCTAGCCACAATTACAGCGAGTTCTTTTTTAAATGGAACGAAATCTTCAATTATCATTTCACAATCTGGTAAATTTGAAACATCTTTTTTAGACTTCAAAACTTTTACACCAAAGCCATCATATCCATATTTTGTCTTTTTCCAAACACTTGGAAATCGTATTTTTCCAATGTTTACATCATCTTGTAACTTTTCTAAGTTTTTATAATAATTAAAATCACTTGTAGGCAAATTATTTTCATTATAAAATTGTTTTTGTTTTGATTTATCTTGTATTATTGAAAGGGTTTGAGGTTTTGGATAAACCTTTTTTCCAATTTTTTCAAGCTCAAATAAAGCATCAATATTTATATGTTCAATCTCAAATGTTATAAGATCACATTTTTGACCAAATTCAATTATATCATTATAGTTATCTAAATTGCCTAAATAAAAATTATCACAAAGATTTTTACATGGTGAGTTTTCATTTGAGTCTAAAACTAGTGTTTTAAGATTCATCCTGTTTGATTCAGATAAAATCATCTTTCCTAATTGTCCACCACCAATGATCCCAATTTTTATTTCATGAATTTCTTTCATTAATGTAAAAATACACTAATTTATATTCAAATTTTATAATTAATAAATTGCCTCTTATTGGGTATATTAGCTTTTTATTAATTGTATGTTAAATATTATCATATTCGGAAAGCCTGGTTCTGGAAAAGGAACTCAAGCATCATTAATTAAAGATAAATATTCTCTTACTCACATTTCTACAGGGGATGTCTTTAGAAAAAATATTTCAAATAAAACTGATTTAGGTCTTTTAGCCAAAAGATATATGGATAAAGGAGAGTTGGTTCCTGATCAGGTTACAGTTGATATGTTAAATCAAGAAATTGTTAATTTTTTACCTTGCAATGGATTTATTTTTGATGGTTTTCCAAGGACTACTTTTCAGGCTAAAAAACTTGATAAATTACTTCAAAAAGATTCTCTAAAAATTGATTTAATTATTGCATTAGATGTTGATAATACAACTTTAACTGAGAGGCTACTTGAAAGAGGTAAAAGTAGTGGGAGGTCTGATGATCAAAGTGTTCAGAAAATAAATTTTAGATTACATGAATATGATACTAAAACAAAACCACTTATTAATTTTTATAAACTTCAGAAAAAGTTTTTCTTAATAAATGGAATTGGCTCTTTAAAAGAGATTTCGTCCAGAATAATTGGTGTTATTGAAGATTATAACAATGACTGAAGATAATTTTGTTGATTACGTAAAAATAAATGTTAAATCAGGAAATGGTGGTAGTGGATCAACTCACTTGAGAAGAGAGAAATATGTAGAAAAAGGTGGTCCTGACGGTGGAAATGGAGGAAATGGAGGGAATATAATTTTCATTTCTGATAAAAACTTATGGACTCTTTATCACTTTAAATTTAAACGGCATTTTAAGGCTGAAAGTGGTCATAATGGAAGTAAATCAAGAAGTTCTGGAGCTAACGGAAAAGATGAGTTAATTAAAGTTCCAGTTGGTACAATTATAAAAGATATAGATTCTGGTAATGTTCTCTTTGAATCAATTGAACATGGAGAAAAGAGAATTGTTGTACCCGGTGGAAAAGGAGGTCTTGGTAATTGGAATTTTAAATCCTCAACTAATCAAACGCCGAAATATGCCCAACCCGGATTATGTGGTGTTGAAAAAAATTTGTTAATCGAGCTGAAAGTTTTAGCAGATGTAGGTTTAGTTGGATTGCCAAACGCAGGAAAATCTACTCTGCTTAGCGTGATTTCAGAAGCTAAACCTAAAATTGCAGACTATGAATTTACTACTCTCAAGCCTAATTTAGGAATTGTTAAACACAGAGATTTCAATACTTTTGTTGTTTCTGATATTCCTGGTATAATTGAAGGAGCGTCCGAAGGTAAAGGTTTAGGACATCATTTTTTAAGACATATTGAAAGAAACTCTATTTTAATTTTTTTAGTTTCGTGTGAATCTTCTGATGTTATTAAAGATTACAGAACCCTCATCTCTGAACTAAAAAATTATAATCGTGAATTATTGGACAAAGAAAGAGTAATTGTTATCTCAAAAAGCGATTTAATTTCAGACAGTGTTCAAAAAGCGATAAAAAATAAAATTAAATCTAATTTAAAAGGAATTGAATCTCATTTCATTTCCTCAGTTATTAATTCTGGTATTCAAGATTTAAAAGATATTATTTGGAAAAAATTAAACTAATAGTAAAAAGTGAAGGGTAAGGTTCATTTTATAGCCATAGGAGGAAGTGTAATGCATAATCTCGCTATTACATTAAAAAGATTAGGATATGAAGTTTCTGGTAGTGATGATAAAATATATGACCCATCCAAATCACGTCTTCAAAAACAAAATCTTTTACCCAAAAAAATAGGTTGGAATCCAGAAATAATTAATACCGAAATCGATTTTATAGTTCTTGGAATGCATGCTAAAAAAGATAATCCAGAATTATTAAGAGCACTTAAATTAGGTTGTAAAATATTTTCCTATCCAGAATTAATATATGAGTTTTCAAAGTCAAAAACACGAATTGTAATTGGTGGAAGTCATGGAAAAACAACAGTAACTTCGATGATTCTTCATGTTCTTAATTTTTATAATATTAATGTTGACTATCTTCTAGGAGCTCAAATAGAAGGATTTGAAAATATGGTAAATATAACAGAGAGCAACGAATTTATTTTAATAGAGGGCGATGAATATTTAAGTTCCCCTATAGATAATTCTCCAAAATTCCATAAATATAATTCAAATATAGCCCTGATAACTGGAATTGCTTGGGACCATATTAACGTATTTCCATCACTGGAAAATTATATTACCCAGTTCGAAAAATTTATTGAGACTGTTTCTGACGGAGGTGTGATAGTTTTTAATAATAATGATGATACAGTCAGTGATTTAGTTAATAATAGCACAAAACCCATTAGAAAAATTCAATATAACCAAGTAGATCATCAGATTATTGATGGTATTACATATATCAACACAAGTGAAGGAAATATTCCATTAAAAGTCTATGGGAATCATAATTTATCAAATTTATGTGCTGCAAAACAGATTTGTGCACTTTTAGGGGTTTTTGATGATGAATTTTATTCAGCAATAGCAAATTTTAAAGGTGCGAGTAATAGGTTAGAAACAATTTTTAGAGATAAGAATAAAATTATAATTAAAGATTTTGCTCATTCCCCTAGTAAATTAAAAGCTACAATAGATGCAGTAAAAAATCAATTTTCTAATAAAAATATTATTGCTGTATATGAGCTACATACCTTGAGTAGTTTCAACAACGAGTTCATTAAGCAATATTTAAGTACAATGAATAATGCTGATATTAAAATTGTGTATTTTGATAGTGAGGTTTTGCAAAAAAGATCAGTAAACAATATAGACGTAGATTCAATCAAAAATTATTTTGGAAGCAATGACCTAACAGTTGTTTATAACAAATCTTTATTATTTAATAAAATTTTAAATCAAGATTTTCAAAACTCTGTTTTGCTTTTGATGAGTTCTGGAAATTTCTCTTCAATGAATATTAAATCATTAATTGAAAATATTAAATGATTTATGAAAAAAATTAAAAATATTTTTTTTGATTTAGATCACACAATATGGGATTTTGAAAAAAACTCCTCATTTACTTTTAAAAAAATCTTTAAAAACTATCAAATAGACGTAGAGCATGATAAATTTTTGGATATATATGTTCCAATTAATTTTAAATTTTGGAAATTATACCGAGAAGAAAAAATTTCAAAAGAGTTTTTGAGGTACAATAGATTAAAATCGGCTTTTGATAAATTATCTATTAAAATCTCAGACAAAACCATAAATAATATATCTGATGATTATGTTAATTATTTACCTACTTATAATCATCTAATGCCTAATGCAATTAAGGTTTTAGAATATTTAAAATTAAGTTACAATCTTTTTATTATTACTAATGGTTTTAAAGATGTTCAAAATCATAAAATGGAATCTTCTGGAATTAAAAAATATTTTAAAAAAATCTACGATTCTGAATCTATTGGATTGAAAAAACCAAACCTTTTAGTTTTTAATCATGCAATAACCGATTCTAATTCATTAAAATCAGAGTCTTTGATGATAGGAGATAGTCTTGAAGCAGATATTGAAGGTGCATTAAATGCCGGTTTGAATGCAATTCATTTTATTGCACACGGAGAAAGAATTCATAATAAATGTAAAATAATACATGATCTGGATGAGTTAATTGGGATTTTATAGTTTCTTTGAAAGCTCTGCTAAAATTATCCCACAAGCTACAGAGACGTTAAGAGATCCAATTTTACCTTTCATTGGAATTTTTAATGAATTATCACATAGCTGTAATATTGACTTTGATATCCCTTTACCCTCGGAACCCATAACAACAGCTGTTTTTTTATCAAATTTAAAATCAAAAAGAGAATTTTTGCTTTTTTCATCGGCTGCAACAATTTTAATCTGCTTTTCTTTAAGTAAAAACATTGCATCTTTAATATGATCCAGCTTGTATATAGGTGTATTAAAGATGGCACCTGATGAAGATTTAATTGTATCACCATTAATTGGTGAGCTTCCAGTTTTAGATATTACAATTCCATTGATACCTAGACATTCAGCGCTTCTAACAATCGCTCCAAAGTTTTTAGTATCAGTGATATTATCAAGAATTAAAAACTTAGAGTCTTTATTATCTATAGCATTTTCAAGACTTTTTATATCTAAAGTTTTTATTGGTGAAATAGTAGCTACAACACCTTGATGATTATTTCTTGTTAGTTTGTTAAGTTTTTCAATAGGAACAAATGAGATTTTTATTTTTTTTTCAATAATATTCCTTTTGATATTGTCCATGTACATATTATTTTTGTCCATAAAAACTTTATCAATTTGAATGTCATTTTCAATTGCTTCAAATAAAGCTCTTTTTCCAAAAATAATTTCACTCATTCAAAATAATTTAATGCAATATAGAATATGTTGTTCTTTATTTAACAATATTTATTTGAATTATTCACAATTTTTTTTAGAAAAATTTTAAATTTTTTAACTTTTTTTTAAAATAAATTTTATTCAAAATTTTACGTAAATAACTGATTATTATGTAAATATATTACTAATTGTTTAACATTTATTTAACATTTCGTATATTGGGGTGAACAAAAACTAAAAGCAAATGAAAAAAATATTAATTTTTTTGTTTTTAATTGTATTTGGTTTTGGGTATTCACAAAATGTTGTTAGTGGAACCGTTACTGATGAAACTGGAGTTCCATTACCTGGAGCTACTGTTCTTGCACTTGAAACTAGTGCCAATACAATTACTGACTTTGATGGAAACTATTCCATCAGTGCTGAAATCGGCACAACACTTGAGTTTAGATTTATAGGATATGCTGTTGCAACTATATCTGTCACGGGATCTTCCCTTGATGTAAGTCTTAAACCTGACAATGCACTTGATGAAGTTATAGTAACTGCATTAGGTGTTAGTAGAGATAAAAAATCTCTTGGCTACTCCGTTCAGGGAGTGGATGGAGATGATGTTTCTGATGTAAAGAGCATGAATGCTATTGAATCCTTAAGTGGTGAAGTTAGTGGTTTAGATATTCAATCATATAATATGATGGGTGGATCAGCTAATGTCATAATCAGAGGTTATTCATCTTTAACAGGTTCGAACCAAGCATTATTTATTGTTGATGGTGCACCAATAAACAATGATATTGCAAATTCGAATACAACTGGTAGAGGTGGTTTTGACTATGGTAATGCAGCGATGGATATCAACCCTGACGACATTGAATCTGTTAGTGTTTTGAAAGGTTCTGCAGCTACTGCACTTTATGGTTCAAGAGCATCTAATGGTGTGATTCTTATAACAACTAAAAAAGGTAAATCTCAGGAAGGACTAGGAATATCTATCAATTCTTCGGTAATGGTTGGATCTATAGATAATGATACAATGCCAGTTTATCAAACTGAATATGGTGCAGGATATGGCCCATTTTACGATGGTCCTGGTGGAAGATATGATTTATGGGGCAATAATTTAGCTATTCTTGTTGGAGAAGACGCTTCTTTTGGGCCTAAAATGGAAGGTCAAATGGTACATCATTGGTTCAATATGATTCCAGATTGGGGTGATTATAAAGGAATGGCTCCATATCAAGATCCAGGAACTACAGCTCATGATTTTTTTAAAAACTCTTTAACAACCACTAATTCAATATCATTTAGTAGTGCAAATGATGATACTGCTTTTAGGTTTTCTTATACAAATGCAAAGATGGAAGGTATTCTTCCTAATTCAGAAATCGAAAGAAATACTTTTTCTCTTTCTGGATCGAAAGAATTTGGAAAATTAGGTGTTAGTGCTGGGATTACTTACACTAAAAATGAAGGTTTAGGTAGATATGGTACTGGTTATGATAATAGAAATGTTTTTCAATCATTCAGACAATGGTGGATTACAGCTACTGATATTCTTCAACAAAAACAAGTTTTTGAAGAAACGGGAAAAAACTATTCATGGAATATGTATGGTCCTGGAGGAGTATCATTTGATACTGTCCCAAATACCAAACCGCATTACTTTGATAATCCATATTGGATGCGTCACAATACATACAACACTGACAGAAGAAACAGATACTTTGGGAATATAAACTTAAATTATGAAGTTAATGATAATTTGAGCGTGTTAGGTAGAGTTGCTTTTGATCAGTATGATGAAGTTAGAGAAGAAAGAATTAATGTTGGCTCTGTAGATGTTTCTGAGTATAGTTTTGTTAATAGAAACATTTCAGAAGTCAATTATGATTTGATTATTTCTTACAATAAAAATTTAACAGATGATTTAAATCTAGATGCATTGGTTGGATGGAATCTAAGAATAAATAATTGGGATATTGTAAGTGCTTCCACAAATGGAGGTCTTAATTTTCCTGACATATATAGTTTAGACAACTCTGTTAACCCAATAACATCAAACGAAACTGGCAACTATGATGCTACTAAAAAGGTTGATGGTTTATATGCTAGAGCAAGCTTAGGCTATAAAAATACTTATTATTTTGAAGGAACTGTACGTAGAGATAGATCATCTGCTCTTCCAGTTGCTAATAATTCATACATATATCCTTCAGTTTCAGGTTCTGTTATTTTATCTAATTTGGTTGATGCTAATTGGCTTTCCTTTGCGAAAGTAAGAGCTAATTATGCTCAAGTTGGTAATGACGTTTCGCCATACAGAACACTTACAAGTTATGTTATTAACGCTGGTTTTGGAGGAAATGCATCCTCAACAAATCCATCTACATTTAATAATGCTAACTTAAAAGCTGAAAAAACTACAGAAACAGAATTCGGTGTAGAGTTAGATTTATTTAATTCTAGAATTGGTTTTGATGTTTCATTGTATAATAAAACAACTGATGATTTGATTACGCCTTTTAATATTACTGGTGCATCTGGTGCAACTGCAAACTTCATTAATGGTGGTAGTATTGAAAATAAAGGTGTAGAATTAATATTGAGATTGAAGCCAGTTGTTACTGATGATTTTACTTGGAATCTTAATTTTAATTATGCTGAAAATGAGAGTACAGTACTTAGTTTAGCTTCTGGTCTTGAATTCTTGCAATTAGCAAGTGTACAAGGTGGTGTCTCAATTGGTGGAAAACCTGGAGAGCCATATGGTGTAATAAGAGGAAAGGATTTTGTCTATGTTAATGGGCAGCCTAAAGTATATACAACTGCAGATGCTCCTTCTAGTTCATACGTTGGTGTTTATGCTAGAACCTCCAATAGTGATAACGTACTTGGAGATATCAACCCTGATTGGACTGGAGGAATTAAGAATTCTTTCAAATACAAAGACTTCAATGCAAGTTTCCTAATTGATATCCAAGAAGGTGGTAATTTTTTCTCACTAGATACTTATTATGGTTTTGCAACTGGAATCTACGATAGATCTGTTGGGAACAATGAACTTGGTAATCCAATTAGAAATTCTATAGCTGATGGTGGTGGAGTTATTCTCCCTGGTGTTAATGCTGATGGTTCACCTAACACTACAAGAGGAAGAACAGATTGGTATGCAAACCCATTTGGATATTCAAGAGGTATGAATGCTCAACACGTGTATGACGCATCTTTTGTAAAATTAAGAGAAGTTAGTATTGGATATGATTTCCCGGAAAGTTATATTGAAAACAGTCCATTTACTGCGGCAAGTATTTCACTTATCGGACGTAATTTATGGATTATTTCAAAAAATTCTCCTTATACTGATCCTGAAGCTGGATTGTCAGCTGGAAATATACAAGGTAATCAGTCTGGTGCTTATCCAAGTGTTAAGGAATTAGGAGTTAATGTTAAACTTCAATTTTAATTAAAATTAATTTAATAATTATGAAAAAAATAATTTCAATTTTATTTGCTACATTTTTAATAATCGGATGTACAAATGAGGATTATGAAGCTTTAAATAGTGACCCTAATAATCCTACCGATGTTGATGCAGGTCAGTTATTTGTATCAGCTACTAAATCATTGTTTGATCTTGTTGAGGAAACTAATGTCAATATTAATAATACTCGTTTATTTTCTCAATATTGGACTGAAACCACATACACTGATGAAGCAAACTATGAAATGATTAATAGGGGAATCCCTGAAAATCATTGGAATAGAATCTATCAGAATGTTTTATTCGATTTGAAAGATGCAAAAGTAAGATCCGTTAGCGATCCAATGAAAGTTGGTCAAGCTGAGGTCTTAGAAGTTTATGGTTGGAGTTTACTTGTTGATGTCTTTGGTGATGTTCCTTATTCACAAGCTTTAAAAGTTGGTGAAAGTGAGTATCTACCTGCATACGATGATGCCGCTGTTATCTATGATGACTTACTTGCTAGATTAGATTCTGCTATATCTGCCTTAGGTGGTGGTGGAATGGGATTTGGCAGCTCTGACTTAATTTACGGAAATGATGGTGCGAGTTGGGTAAAATTTGCTCAGTCATTAAAAGTTAAATTAGGTATGCGATTATCTCATGTAAGCCCAGCTAAAGCTAAGGCTGCAGTTGAATCTGCTGCATCAGGTACTTTTACAAGTAATGCTGACAATGCTTCTTTATCATATGAAGGAAGTACACCAAATACAAATCCAATTTGGGTTGCTCTTGTTCAGTCTGGAAGAAATGATTTTGTACCTGCCAACACTATGGTTGATATGTTGCAAGATTCATTATCTGATCCAAGGCAGGATGTGTTTTTTAATCCTTCAACTAAATTTGCTGGAAAGTACAAAGGCGGTACTTATGCTGCTTCTAGTACTTGGGCTTCTCACAGTCACATTGGAACTAAGATGTTTGAGCCTAGCTTCAGAGGAGTATTATTAGACTTTGCTGAAATTAGCTTTAACTTGGCTGAAGCTGCAGCTCTTGGATTTTCAGTTCCTGGAGATGCTCCTACTCATTATACTAATGGAATAAAAGCCAATTTTGCTGATTGGGGTGTTACAGGAGTAGATGCTTATATTGCTAAACCTGAAGTCGCATGGGCTACAGCTGATGGTACAGACATGGTCAAAATTGCCCGTCAATATTGGATTGCAATGTATAACAGAGGATTTGAAGGTTGGTATGTATACAGAAAATTTGATGCTCCTCAAATGAACCTTGCAGCAACTTCTTTGCTTAAAGTTCCAAAGAGATATACATATCCTGCTTCAGAGCAAACATTGAATGGTTCTAACTGGACTGCTGCTGCTTCAGCAATAGGTGGTGACGAACAACAAACTAAAATTTTCTGGGATATAAATAATCCTCCAAAACAAATTGGAGAAAATTAGTACTAATCTTCATTAAAATAAAAACCTCCTTTTTTTTAGGGGGTTTTTTTTTTGTAAAATCTTCATGTTTAGTTTTTTTTATCTGTAAAATTTAATTTTTAATTATTTAAAATATTTTTTTATCAAAGTTTGATTAATTAATAAATTATTATACATTTGCAGGCCTTTAATAGAGGAAAAATATGCCAACAATATCACAATTAGTAAGAAAAGGAAGAAAAAAGATAACAAAGAAAAGTAAATCAGCTTCTTTAAAATCTTGTCCTCAAAAAAGGGGAGTGTGTACTAGGGTTTACACCACTACTCCGAAAAAACCAAACTCTGCAATGAGAAAAGTTGCCAGAGTTAGACTGACAAACGGTATTGAAGTAAATGCATACATTCCTGGTGAAGGACATAATTTACAAGAACATTCTATTGTTCTAGTGAGAGGTGGAAGAGTTAAAGATCTTCCTGGTGTCAGATATCACATTGTTAGAGGCGCTTTAGATACTGCTGGAGTAGAGGGTAGACTACAAAGAAGATCGAAATATGGAGCTAAGAAAGCTAAAGCTAAGAAAAGTTAATGATGTTCAATTAAATGAACCTCTCAACTAAATTAAAATGAGAAAAAGAAAAGCAAAAAAACGTCCATTACTTCCAGATCCAAAATTCAATGACCAACTTGTCACAAGATTTGTCAATATGTTAATGTGGGACGGTAAAAAATCAACAGCATTTAAAATATTCTATGATGCCATAGATATAATTGAAGAAAAAAATTCATCTGAAAAATCATCCCTTGAAATTTGGAAAGATGGTTTATCAAATGTAATGCCTCACGTCGAAGTGCGAAGCAGAAGAGTCGGAGGCGCTACTTTTCAAATTCCAATGCAAATTAGACCTGATAGAAAAATTTCTTTGGGCATGAAGTGGCTAATTGGATATTCCAGAAAAAGAAATGAAAAATCTATGGCCCAGAAATTGGCTGCTGAAATATTAGCTGCTGAGAAAGAAGAAGGTGCTGCAGTTAAGAAAAAGGCTGATACGCACAAGATGGCTGAAGCTAACAAAGCATTCTCTCACTTTAGATTTTAAATAATGGCAAGAGATTTAAAATACACAAGAAACATTGGTATTGCAGCACACATTGATGCTGGAAAAACTACTACCACTGAAAGAATTTTATATTACACAGGTGTAAGTCATAAAATTGGTGAAGTACATGATGGCGCTGCAACAATGGACTGGATGGAACAAGAACAGGAAAGAGGTATAACAATTACATCTGCTGCTACTACTTGTACATGGAACTTTCCTACAGATCAAGGAAAAAAAATTGATTCTTCAAAACCCTATCATTTCAATATTATTGATACACCTGGTCACGTAGACTTTACTGTTGAAGTTAATAGATCTTTGAGGGTTTTAGATGGTTTAGTTTTTCTTTTTAGTGCAGTTGATGGTGTTGAACCTCAATCTGAAACTAATTGGCGTTTAGCTGATAATTACAAGGTGCCTAGAATGGGTTTTGTAAATAAAATGGACAGACAAGGATCAGACTTTTTAAAAGTTTGTAAACAGATTAAAAGTATGCTTAAGTCCAATGCTGTGCCAATTGTTTTACCGATAGGTGAAGAAGAAGATTTTAGAGGTGTTGTTGATTTAGTTAAAAATCAAGCGATTATATGGAAGGAAGAAAATAAAGGTTCAACTTATGATGTTGTTGAAATTCCTCAAGAAATGAAGTCTGAAGTCGAAGAATATAGAGCAAACTTAATTGAAGCAGTCGCTGAATACGATGATAATTTATTAGAAAAGTTTTTTGATGATCCTGACTCAATTTCTGAATATGAAATTCATGAAGCACTGAGAAAAGCTGCTCAAGACATGAGCATTATTCCAATGGTATGTGGATCTGCTTTTAAAAATAAGGGAGTTCAGTTTTTATTGGATTGTGTTTGTAGGTATTTGCCCTCTCCACAAGATAAAGAGGCAATTATTGGATCTCATCCAGACGATGGATCCGAAATTTCTAGAAAACCAACAGTATCCGAACCGTTTTCTGCACTTGCTTTTAAAATTGCGACAGATCCTTATGTTGGAAGGTTAGCATTTTTTAGAGTTTATTCTGGACGACTAGATGCTGGCTCATACATATTCAATAACAGATCTGAAAATAAAGAAAGAATTTCTCGAATTTATCAAATGCATGCTGACAAACAAAATGCTATTGATTTTATTGAGGCTGGTGATATTGGTGCCGCTGTTGGATTTAAAGATATTAAAACGGGTGATACTTTATCCAATGAAAAGCACCCAATAGTATTGGAAAGTATGGACTTTCCAGATCCAGTAATTGGTATTGCAGTAGAACCTAAAACCAAAGCAGATGTCGATAAACTTGGAATGGCTCTAGGAAAATTAGCTGAAGAAGATCCTACTTTTCAAGTTAGAACTGATGAAGCTTCAGGTCAAACAATTATTTCTGGTATGGGTGAGCTTCACCTTGATATTATAACTGATAGATTAAAAAGAGAATTTAAAGTTGAGGTTAATCAAGGTCAACCTCAAGTTGAGTACAAAGAGGCTGTAACAGCAACTGCAGATCACAGAGAGGTTTATAAAAAACAAACTGGTGGTAGAGGAAAATTTGCTGATATAGTATTTACAATGGAACCGGCCGAGGAAGGTGCATCCGGATTAGAATTTATTAATAAAATAAAAGGTGGAAATATTCCTAAAGAATATATTCCATCTGTAGAAAAGGGATTTAAAGAAGCAATGAAAAATGGTCCTTTAGCTGGTTTTGAAATTGACTCTCTAAAAGTTTCTCTTAAGGATGGTTCATTTCACCCCGTTGATTCAGATTCATTGTCATTTGAACTAGCTGCAAAACTTGGTTTTAAAGAAGCTGCAAGATTAGCTAAATCTGTTATAATGGAGCCAATAATGAAATTAGAAGTTTTAACTCCTGAAGAAAATATGGGAGATATTGTAGGTGACCTTAACAGAAGAAGAGGTCAAGTTAATAATATGGATGACAGAGCTGGTTCTAAAGTTGTTAAAGCTATTGTGCCCTTATCTGAAATGTTCGGTTATGTAACTTCTTTAAGAACTTTAAGTTCGGGTAGAGCAACATCAACAATGGAGTTCTCTCATTATTCTGAAACACCTAGAAATGTTTCGGATGAAGTTATCGCAACAATTAAAGGAAATTAATAATAATTATGAGTCAAAAAATTAGGATAAAACTGAAATCATATGACTTTAACTTAGTTGATAAGTCAGCTGAGAAAATTGTTAAAACTGTAAAAACGACAGGTGCTATAGTTACAGGACCAATTCCTCTGCCAACTAAGAAAAAAATATTTACAGTATTAAAATCGCCTCATGTTAATAAAAAGTCAAGAGAACAATTTCAATTATCCTCATATAATAGGCTGCTTGATATTTACAGTTCTTCTTCTAAGACAATTGATGCGTTGATGAAATTAGAGCTTCCAAGTGGAGTTGAAGTTGAAATAAAAGTTTAATTTTTAGAAAATGTCTGGATTAATAGGTAAAAAAATTGGAATGACTAGTCTTTATGATGAAAACGGTAATAATCTACCCTGCACTGTTATTGAAGCAGGTCCCTGTGTTGTTACTCAAGTAAAATATAAAGAAAAAGACGGGTATGATTCAGTTCAGTTAGGTTTTTTAGATAAAAAAGAAAAAAATTTAAATAAGGCTGAGATTGGACATTTTAAAAATGCAAAAACTAATCCTAAGCAAAATCTCAGTGAGTTTAATGGCTTTGAAAATGAATTAAACATAGGTGATGTAATAAATGTTGATCATTTTGTTGAAGGAGAGTTTGTTGATGTTTCTGGAATATCAAAAGGCAAAGGGTTTCAAGGTGTTGTTAAAAGACATGGTTTTGCTGGAGTAGGACAATCAACTCATGGTCAGCACAACAGGTTAAGAGCTCCAGGGTCTATTGGAGCTGCCTCATATCCCGCTAGAGTTTTTAAGGGGATGAGAATGGCTGGTCAGATGGGAAATGAAAAAGTAACAGTTCAAAATCTTAAAGTTATTAAGGTTGTATCAGAAAAGAATCTGTTATTACTTAAAGGTTGCGTTCCTGGTCATAAAAATTCAATTATTACAATTAGAAAATAATGAAAGTTTCAGTTTTAAATATAAAAGGAAAAGATACTGGTAGAGAAGTTGAACTATCTAAAAAAGTTTTTCAGATTGAAGCAAGTGAGCATGCAGTTTATCTAGATGTCAAACAATATTTAGCTAACCAGAGACAAGGAAATGCAAAAACAAAAGAAAGAGCTGAGATTAAAGGCAGTACTAGAAAAATTAAAAAACAAAAAGGAACAGGAACAGCTAGGGCTGGTAGTATTAAAAACCCACTTTTTAGAGGAGGTGGAACTATTTTTGGTCCAAGACCAAGAGATTACGAGGTTAAGCTTAATAAAAATGTGAAAAAACTTGCTAGAAAATCTGCTTTATCTAATAAGTGTAAATCAAAATCAATATTAATTATTGAAAATATTGATTTAAAATCTCCTAAAACCAAGTCGTTTAATGACCTTTTAAAAGCGTTTGGTCTTGAGGATAAAAAAACTTTATTTGTGATGAATGGTGTTAATAAAAATGTATATTTGTCGGCCAGAAATTTAAAAAAATCAGATGTAGTCACTGATTCTGAAATTTCTACATATAAAATTGTGAATGCTCAGCATTTAGTTATTGAAGAAAGTGCTATTGAAAAATTAGAATCTAATTTGATCTAAAGAATGGAAATTATTTTAAAACCTATTATTACCGAAAAAGCTACTAACGATAGCGAGTTAAGGAATAGGTATACTTTTTTAGTTAGAAAAGCAGCAAATAAGGTTGAGATAAAAAATGCTGTTCAGAAAAAGTATAATGTGACTGTTGAAAAAGTAAGAACTCAGATTTATGGTCCTGAGAGAAAAACAAAATATACAAAAAATGGCTTGCAGAAAACTAAATCTAACATTAAGAAAAAAGCTATTGTCCAACTTGTAGAGGGTGAGTCAATAGATTTTTATAATAATTTATAATTATGCCAATAAAAAGTTTAAAACCTATCACGCCTGGTCAAAGAGGAAGAACTGTTAATGGTTTTGATACTATTACTACAGATAAGCCTGAAAAAAGTTTGTTAAAGCCTTATAAAAAATCAGGAGGTAGAAATAGTCAGGGAAAAATGACTATGAAATACAGAGGTGGAGGGCATAAGAAAAAATACAGGACTATAGATTTTAAAAGAGATAGGCATGATAATCCTGCTGAAGTTTTATCTATTGAGTATGATCCTAATAGATCTGCTTTTATTGCTCTTACTAAATTTAAAGATGATGATAAAAGATATATAATAGCTCAAAAAGGATTAAAGGTTGGAGATATTGTATTATCAGGTGAAAAAGTTGATCCATCAATTGGAAATGCTATGCCTCTTTCGTCCATACCTTTAGGTACAACTATATCATGTATCGAAATGAGCCCTGGTAAAGGTGCCGTTTTAGCAAGAAGTGCTGGTTCATTTGCTCAGTTAATGGCTAGAGATGGTAAATTTGCCACTATTAAAATGCCATCTGGTGAGACAAGACTAATATTGATAGGCTGTTATGCATCAATTGGATCAGTTTCAAATTCAGATCATCAATTAGTAGTTTCTGGAAAGGCTGGCAGAACAAGGTGGCTTGGACGTAGGCCTAGAACAAGAGCTGTGGTAATGAATCCTGTTGATCATCCAATGGGTGGGGGTGAAGGAAGAGCCTCTGGTGGTCATCCAAGATCTAAAAATGGTATACCAGCAAAAGGTTTTAGGACTAGAAATAAAAAGAAGTTCAGTAATAAATTTATAATTGAAAGAAGAAAATAAGTTATGCCTAGATCATTAAAAAAAGGACCGTATGTTCACAAGAGTTTACTTAAAAAGATAGAAACTAATTTAGACTCTAAGAAAAAATCTGTAATTAAAACATGGTCAAGGTCATCGATGATAGTACCTGACTTTGTAGGTCAAACAATCGCTGTTTATAATGGGAGACAGTTTGTTCCGGTTTATATTACTGAAAATATGGTTGGTCACAAACTTGGAGAGTTTTCCCCAACAAGATCATTCAGAGGACATGCTGGTGGTAAAAAAGGTAAATATTTATGGGAGCTAGAAAAAGAAATTCATCTGATGCAATTAAAGAGCTTAACAAGAATCTAGTTATTGCTAAGCTTAACAATTGTCCAACTTCGCCCAGAAAAATGAGATTAGTAGCCGACCAAGTAAGAGGAAAAAAAATTGATAAAGCTCTTTCAATACTCAAGTTCAGTCAAAAACAACCATCACTTAAGTTGGAAAAACTCTTGTTGTCTGCAATAAATAATTGGCAGCAAAAAAATCCTGACTCTGAAATTGAAAAACAAGCTTTATATATAAAAGAAATTAAAGTTGACAGTGCCGGTATGTTGAAAAGGTTAAGACCTGCTCCACAAGGTAGAGCTCACAGAATAAGAAAAAGATCAAATCATGTTACTATGATTCTTGATAATTTAAATCAAAATATTAATTAATGGGACAAAAGACAAATCCGATTGGTAATAGATTAGGTATCATCAGAGGATGGGAATCTAACTGGTATGGTGGTAAAAGTTTTGGTAATTTGATAGCTGAAGATGACAAGATTAGAAAATATATTTTCACAAGACTAGCTAAAGCAAGTGTTTCTCGTGTAATTATTGAAAGAACACTAAAATTATTAACTATCACCATAACTACAGCTAGACCTGGAATTATTATAGGTAAAGCTGGACAGGAGGTAGACAAGTTAAAAGAAGAATTAAAAAAACTTTCAGGTAAAGATGTTCAACTTAATATTGTTGAAATTAAAAGACCAGAGCTCGAAGCTCAGCTTGTCGCATCATCTATCGCTAGACAGATTGAAAATAGAATTTCTTACAGAAGAGCGATCAAGATGTCAATCGCTGCAACTATGAGAATGAATGCAGAGGGTATTAAAGTTCAAATTTCAGGAAGATTAAATGGTGCTGAAATGGCCAGATCTGAAAATTATAAAGATGGACGAATCCCTCTATCTACTTTCAGAGCTGATATTGATTATGCATTAGTTGAAGCTCATACAACATACGGTAGACTAGGTATAAAAGTTTGGATTATGAAGGGTGAAGTTTATGGAAAAAGAGAGTTGTCACCATTGGTTGGTTTAAGTTTATCATCCAAAAAAAATAAAAACAATAAACAAAGAAGAAGATAAATTTTAGATTATGTTATCACCAAAGCGACAGAAATTTAGAAAAATGCAAAAAGGGAGAATGAAAGGAAACTCCCAAAGAGGTCATAGACTTTCAAATGGGATGTTTGGGATAAAGTCTCTTGAATCTAAGTTTATAACTTCTAGACAAATTGAAGCTGCCAGAATAGCTGCCACCAGATATATGAAAAGAGAAGGTCAATTGTGGATTAAGATTTTTCCTGATAAACCAATAACTAAAAAACCTTTGGAAGTTAGAATGGGAAAAGGAAAAGGTGCTCCTGAATATTTTGTGGCAGTAGTTAAGCCAGGTAGAATAATGTTCGAAGTTGCAGGTGTTAGTTTTGAGATTGCTCAAGAGGCCCTAAGGTTAGCTGCTCAAAAATTACCATGTAAAACAAAATTTGTAATCGCTAATGATTTTGAAGTAGTTTAGTATGAAACAGAAGGAAATTAAAATATTAAGTGATGACGAACTAACAGATAAGCTGGGTTCATTATCAACAAGTTTTTATGAAACAAAATCAACACATGCTGTGTCACCTATTGAGAATCCATTAATTATAAGAAAAATGAGAAGAACAATAGCTAGGTTGAAAACTGAAATTTCTAAAAGATCTCAAAAATAATTATGGAAAAAAGAAATTTAAGAAAAGAAAGAATTGGAATAGTTACAAGTAATAAGATGGAAAAATCTGTAGTTGTTTCTGAAGTTGGAAAGGTAAAACATCCGAAGTATGGAAAGTTTGTTTTAAAAACTAAGAAATTTCATGTTCATGATGAGAAAAATCAATGTGGTGAAGGTGATGTTGTAAAGATTATGGAAACAAAACCAATAAGTAAGAATAAATGTTGGAGATTGGTTCAAATTATTGAAAAAGCTAAATAAATGGTACAACAAGAAAGTAGGTTATTGGTTGCAGATAATACAGGAGCTAAAGAAGTTCTAACTATTCGTGTTCTTGGTGGAACAAAAAGAAGATATGCTTCCTTAGGTGATAAAATTGTTGTTAGTGTAAAAAATGCAACTCCAAATGGAACCGTAAAAAAAGGTCAAGTTTCCACTGCAGTAGTTGTCAGAGCATTAAAAGAGGTTAGAAGAAAAGATGGTTCTTACATTAGATTTGATGACAATGCATGTGTTTTATTAGATGCTGCAGGTGAAATGAGAGGAACAAGAGTTTTTGGACCAGTTGCAAGAGAATTAAGAGATAAAAATTTTATGAAAATTGTTTCATTAGCACCAGAAGTTTTATAATATGAAAATTAAAGTAGGAGATAATGTAAAAATTTTAAGTGGTGATCATAAAGGATCATCTGGAAAAATTCTTAAAATAAATAGGTCTAAAAATACAGCTTTGGTTGAAGGTGCTAATTTAGTTAAAAAACATAACAAGCCTAGTGCTAATAATCCCAAAGGTGGTATTATTGAAAAAGAAGCTCCTATAAATATCTCAAATATTTCTCTAATTACTAAAGATGGTCAGACTACCAGATTTGGATTCAGACTAGAAAAAGATGGTAAAAAGGTTAGATTCTCAAAAAAAACAAATGAAATTATTTAATTTATGAGTTATATTCCTAGACTAAAAAAAGATTATAATGAAAATATTTCTAAGAACTTGATGAACAATCACCGTCTAGGAAATATTATGCAGGTACCTAAACTTAAAAAAATAGTTATAAGTAGAGGTGTCGGTGCAGCTGTCGCTGATAAAAAAGTAATTGATCATGCATTAGATGAGTTAACTATAATTTCTGGTCAAAAGGCAATCTCAACTAAATCCAAAAAAGATGTTGCTAATTTTAAATTGAGAAAAGGGATGCCTATTGGTGCAAAAGTTACTTTAAGAGGAGATAGAATGTATGAATTTCTTGATAGATTAATTACATCTGCGCTTCCTCGTGTAAGAGATTTTCAAGGGATAAAATTATCTGGTTTTGATGGAAGAGGAAATTATAATTTAGGTATAACGGAACAGATTATATTTCCTGAAATCAATATCGACAAGATTAATAAAATATCTGGGATGGATATAACATTTGTAACATCAACTAATGATGATAATTTAGCTCAAAGCTTATTAAAGGAACTAGGACTTCCATTTAAAAAAAAATAAATTATGGCAAAAGAATCAATGAAAGCCCGAGAGGTTAAAAGAGCTAAGATGTGTGCTAGATATGCAGCAAAGAGAAAAGCTTTAAAAGAAGCGGGAGATTATTTAGGTCTACAAAAATTACCTAAGAATTCATCACCTGTTAGAGCTCACAACAGATGTAAAATCACTGGAAGACCTAAAGGTTACATTAGACAATTTGGTCTTTCTAGAGTAATGTTCAGAGAAATGGCTAATAAAGGTTTAATCCCTGGAGTAAGAAAAGCAAGTTGGTAAATTAAAAAAATTATGAATACAGATCCAATCGCAGATTTTTTAACAAGACTAAGAAACGCAAATATTGCCGGTCATAAGACTGTTTTAATTCCATTGTCAAAAATTAAAAAAGAAATTACTAAGATTCTTTTTGACCAAGGATTTATTTTAAATTATAAGATTGACAATGATGATGTACAGGGTACAATAAAAATTGCACTGAAGTATAATAAAATCAGTAAAGAACCAGTCATAAAAAAGTTAGAGAGAGTAAGTAAGCCTGGTCTTAGGAAATATTCAAATAGCTCATCTATTCCAAGAGTTTTAAATGGGTTAGGTATTAATATTGTTTCAACCTCTAAAGGATTGATGACAGGTAAAAAAGCATCCAAAGAAAATTTGGGTGGTGAAATAATTTGTAATGTTTATTAAGTATGTCTAGAATAGGTAATAGTCCAATTATAGTTCCAGAAGGTGTTAATGTTGAAATTAATTCCAATGAGATTGTTGTTTCTGGTAAGTTAGGATCTCTATCTCAAATCTATGATGGAGTAACTGTTTCAAAAGTAGACAATATTATAAGTGTATCAAGAAACTCTGAATCAAAAGATCACAAGTCAAAACATGGATTATTCAGGTCATTGTTTTCTAATATGGTTACTGGAGTAAGTAAAGGTTACACTAAACAACTTGAATTGGTAGGCGTTGGTTACAGAGCCTCCAATAGTGGACAGAAGATTGATATTGCTTTAGGGTTTTCTCATAATATTATTTTAGAAGTTCCATCTGAAATTAAAGTAGAAACTATAAATGAAAAAGGAAAAAATCCTATAATTAAATTATCATCACACGATAAACAGCTTGTTGGTATGGTTGCCGCTAAAATAAGATCATTTAGAAAACCTGAACCATACAAAGGAAAGGGTGTAAGATTTGTTGGAGAACAAATAAGAAGAAAAGCTGGTAAGTCAGCTTAAAAATAAAAATAATGAGTACTAAAAATATACTAAAAAGAAACAAGATCAAGAAAAGAATTAGAAAGGTCGTCTTTGGTTCAAGTAATAGACCTAGACTTTCTGTATATAGAAGTAATAAGGAGATTTATGCTCAAATTATTAATGATGTAGATAAAAAAACAATAGTCTCAGCATCATCAAAAGATAAAGAATTGAAAAGTGATTCTAACAATAAAATTGAAATTTCTAAAATTGTTGGTAATTCAATTGGTAAAAAAGCTATTGAAGCAGGAATAAATTCAGTCTCATTTGACAGAAATGGTTATTTATATCATGGTAGAGTGAAATCTTTAGCTGAAGGTGCACGTGAGGCAGGACTTAAATTTTAAAGTTTATGATTAAAAAAAATACTGAATTTGTTAAACCAGGTGGTCTTGATTTAAAAGATAAACTAGTAAGTATTCAAAGAGTTACTAAAGTTACGAAAGGTGGTAGAGCTTTTGGTTTTTCTGCAATTGTTATTGTGGGAGATGAAAATGGTGTTGTTGGTCATGGTTTGGGAAAAGCTAAAGAGGTTTCCACTGCAATTTCAAAAGCTGTAGAAGATGCTAAGAAAAATTTAGTTAGAATACCATTATATAACTCAACAATTCCTCATGAACAAAAGGGGAAACACGGTGGCGCTCGTGTTTACATACAGCCTGCATCTCAGGGAACAGGAGTTATTGCTGGTGGTGCAGTGAGAGCAGTGCTAGAGTCTGTTGGTATTCAAGATGTATTATCTAAATCACAAGGCTCTTCAAATCCTCACAATGTTGTTAAAGCTACATTTAATGCTCTTTTTCAACTTAGAGATGCTAATAAAGTAGCACAGGAAAGAGGCGTTAGTTTAGAAAAAGTTTTCAATGGATAATTATGAATAATATAAAAATTAAACAAATCCGAAGTAAAATTAAAAGACCGATTGACCAAAAGAGAACCCTTGGAGCTCTTGGTTTAAGAAAAATAGGTCATGTTGTTGAACATAAATTAACACCTTCAATTGAAGGAATGATCAAAAAAGTTGAACATTTAATAACAATAATTAAATAATATGGAATTATCTAATTTATCACCAATTAAAGGTTCTGTTATTTCTAAGAAAAAAAGAATTGGTAGAGGTCAGGGCTCTGGTAAAGGCGGTACAGCAACCAGAGGACATAATGGTGCTAAGTCCAGATCGGGTTATTCCAAAAAGCTAGGTTTTGAAGGTGGACAAATGCCTCTTCAGAGGAGAATACCAAAGTTTGGCTTCAAGAATATTAACAGAGTTGAATACAAACCAGTTAATATAAAAGTTTTACAATTATTGTTTGATAATAAAAAAATCAAGAATGCAACTGTAAATATTGATGTTTTGATAAAAAATGGATTAGTTGCAAAAAATGATTTAGTAAAAATTTTAGGATCAGGAGAATTAAAAACTGCATTAAATATTGAAGCTCACAAATTTTCAAAATCAGCTCAGGACAAGATTGAAAAATCTGGTGGTAAAATCAAAATATTATAAATGTTAAAGTTTTTTGAAATATTAAAAAATATTTGGGCGATAGATGAACTAAAAAATAGAATACTACTAACTCTATTTTTCCTAGCTATATACAGACTAGGAGCTCAAGTTGTTCTTCCGGGAGTCGATTATAATATTATTGCTGATGCTAAAATTGCAGGTGATGGTGGTTTACTTGGCTTACTTAATGCGTTCACAGGAGGAGCTTTTGCCAATGCTTCTATTTTTGCTCTTGGAATTATGCCTTATATTTCAGCTTCAATTGTTGTTCAGTTGATGGGTGTAGCAGTTCCTTATTTACAAAAACTTCAAAAGGATGGTGAAAGTGGTAGAAAAAAAATTACACAAATAACACGTTGGTTAACAATTGCAATTTGTGTAGTTCAAGCTCCAGCATATTTATTTGGATTAGGAGCACTTGGAGTCCCCGACGCTGCATTCGTTTTAGGAAAGGGATTTTCTTTTATGATTCCTGCAGTTATTATTTTAGTTACTGGTTGTGTTTTTGCAATGTGGCTTGGAGAAAAAATAACTGATCGTGGTATAGGTAATGGAATATCATTGCTCATAACAGTTGGTATCATTGCATCTCTTCCTCTATCTTTTGCTCAAGAATTTGTTTCTCAAATTTCAGGCAGTGGAGGTCTTCTTATGATTGCAATAGAGTTTGTAATTTGGGTTATTGTTATAGCCTTGTGTGTTTTACTAGTTAAAGCTGTAAGACAAATTCCTGTTCAATATGCAAGAAGGTCGGTAGTCAGTGGTCAAAACAACATGTTTTCAAAAAGGCAGTACATTCCGCTTAGACTTAATGCCTCAGGCGTAATGCCAATCATTTTTGCGCAAGCAATTATGTTTGCTCCAGCATATTTAGGACAAATAATTGGGGGAGGCCTTGGTCAGTGGATGCAAAGTTCTTTTTCAAATATGTTTGGTCTAGCATACAATATCTTATTTGGATTACTTATAATATTGTTTACATATTTTTATACAGCTATTACAGTCCCTACAAATAAAATGGCTGATGATCTAAAGCGTAGTGGTGGATTTGTCCCAGGAATTAAGCCAGGACTAGAAACTTCGGATTTTTTAGATAAAATAATGTCTCTTATAACATTTCCTGGTTCTATTTTTTTAGCTTTAATTTCTGTTCTTCCCGCAGTCATTGTAGCTTTAATGCAGATTCAACAAGGTTGGGCATTATTTTATGGAGGCACTTCACTTTTAATTATGGTTGGAGTTGCAATTGATACTATTCAACAGATAAATGCATATTTGTTAAATAGACATTATGATGGTTTAATGAAAACTGGTAAAACTAGAAGAGTAGCATAGATGGCAAAACAAGCGGCAATAGAACAAGATGGAGTAATAATAGAATCATTATCTAACGCGATGTTCAGGGTCGAACTAGCAAATGGTCATGTTCTAACTGCTCATATTTCTGGTAAGATGAGAATGCATTATATAAAATTACTACCTGGTGACAAAGTTAAGCTTGAAATGAGTCCATATGACTTAACAAAAGCCAGAATAACATTTAGACATTAATTATGAAAGTAAGAGCATCAATAAAAAAGAGAAGCCCTGAGTGCAAAATTGTAAGAAGAAAGGGTAAATTATATGTAATAAATAAAAAGAATCCCAGATTTAAACAAAGACAAGGTTAATATTATGGCAAGAATTTCAGGTATAGATATTCCAAAAGAAAAAAGAGGAGTTATTTCTTTAACATACATTTATGGTATAGGTAGAAGCAGAGCTCAAGAAATATTAAAAAAGGCTAATGTAAATGAAGATAAAAAAGTTAATGAGTGGTCTGATGATGATACTGCAAAAATAAGAGCTGCAGTATCAGATTTAACAATTGAAGGTGAATTAAGAGCTGAAAATCAAATCAATATAAAAAGATTGATGGATATTGGTTCTTACAGAGGAATAAGACACAGATTAGGCTTACCTTTAAGGGGTCAAAGAACAAAAAACAATTCGAGAACAAGAAAAGGTAAAAGAAAAACAGTAGCTAATAAAAAGAAAGTAACTAAATAATCTAAAAACTATGGCTAAAGTAGCAGGTAAAAAAAGAAAAGTAGTTGTTGAATCATTTGGTGAAGTTCACATTAATGCAACCTTTAACAATATTATAATTTCATTTACAAATAGCAGTGGTGAAGTAATTTCTTGGTCATCAGCTGGTAAAATGGGATTTAGAGGATCCAAAAAAAATACACCGTATGCAGCTCAGCTTGCAGCAGAAGATGCTGTAAAAGTTGCTCATGATGCTGGACTGAGAAAAGTAAAAGTTTACGTAAAAGGACCAGGTAATGGAAGAGAGTCTGCAATTAGAAGTATTCATAACGCTGGAGTTGAAGTAACTGAAATATTTGATGTTACACCAGTTCCACATAATGGTTGTAGACCACCTAAAAGAAGAAGAGTTTAAAAATTAGATATTATGGCAAGATATACAGGACCAAAAACAAAAATATCTCGAAAATTTGGTGAACCAATTTTTGGAGCTGACAAATCTTTTGAAAAAAAGAATTATCCTCCGGGTCAACACGGTTCAAACAAAAGAAGGCAGAAAAAGTCAGAATACGCTGTTCAGTTGATGGAAAAGCAAAAAGCAAAGTTCTTGTATGGAATTTTAGAAAAACAATTTAGAAATCTTTTCGAAAAAGCTAGTAGGAGTAAAGGGATTACAGGTGAAGTTTTATTGCAGTTATGTGAGTCTAGACTTGATAATGTTGTATATAGAATGGGATTATCAAAATCTAGACGAGGAGCACGACAGCTTGTCTCTCATGAACATATTTTAGTTAATGGTAAAGTCTGTAATATTGCATCGAGATTGATAAAAGCGGGAGATGTTGTTGGGGTTAGAGAAAAGTCTAAATCTCTTTCTGTCATTGAGGAATCAATTTCTGGTAATGAATCTATTTACGAATGGATAACTTGGGATAATAATAAAATGGAAGGTATATTCAACAGCATACCAAATAGAGAACAAATTACTGAAAACATTAAAGAACAATTAATAGTCGAATTATATTCGAAATAATAAAATAATAAATATGGCAACATTTACATTTCAAAAACCAGACAAAGTAATAATGATTGACTCTACAGATTTTGAGGGAAAATTTGAATTTAGACCCCTAGAGCCAGGATATGGCTTGACTGTTGGAAATGCACTTAGGAGAGTACTTTTGGCTTCTCTTGAAGGTTTTGCATTTACATCAGTTAAAATTGATAGTGTTGATCATGAATTCACATCTCTACCAGGTGTAGTTGAAGATGTGACTGAAATTATTTTGAATTTGAAACAAGTTAGACTTAAAAGGCAGATTGACTCAGTTGATAATGAGACAGTTTCTGTTTCAGTTAACATGCAAGACCAACTTAAGGCCGGAGATTTACAGAAATTTATTTCAGGATTTCAAATATTAAATCCTGAACAAGTTATTTGTAATATGGAAAAAAGCGTGAGTGTAAATTTTCAACTAAATATTGAAAAAGGTAGAGGTTATGTATCATCTGAAGAAAATAAAAAATTAGGTGCTCCGATTGGGACTATTTTTATGGATTCAGTTTTCACGCCTATCAAAAACGTTAAATATTCAATCGAAGACTTTAGAGTTGAACAGAAAACAGACTACGAAAAGCTTGTTTTTGAAATTACAACCGATGGATCCATTGAGCCGAAAGATGCTTTAACAGAGGGTGCAAAAGTTTTAATTCATCACTTTATGCTATTCTCTGATGAAAGAATAACCCTTGAAGCTGATGAAATAGCTCAAACAGAAACTTATGATGAAGAATCATTACATATGCGACAATTGTTAAAGACAAGACTTATTGATATGGATCTTTCCGTTAGAGCTTTAAATTGTTTAAAAGCTGCAGAGGTTGATACTCTTGGAGATTTAGTTTCCTTCAATAAATCTGATCTTATGAAATTTAGAAACTTTGGAAAAAAATCTCTAACAGAACTTGAAGAATTAGTTCTTATTAAAGGACTGAGTTTTGGAATGGATTTGTCAAAATATAAATTAGATAAGGATTAATTATAAGTAATAATGAGACACGGAAAAAAATTCCCGCATCTTGGCAGAAAAAGAGGCCACAGAAAGTACATGTTAGCTAATATGGCATGTTCCTTAATTGAGCATAAATCAATTAATACTACACTAACTAAGGCAAAGGCTTTAAAGCTTTTTATTGAACCAATTATTACAAAATCTAAAAGTGATTCTACTCACAGTAGGAGGATAACTTTCAGGTATTTGAGAAATAAAAATGCAGTTTCTGAACTATTTAGGGAAATTTCTGTTAAGGTTGGCGATAGACCAGGCGGTTACACAAGAATAGTTAAGTTAGGAAATAGATTAGGTGATAATGCGGACATGGCTATGATTGAACTAGTAGATTTTAATTCTATATATAATTTATCAAAGCCAGATTCTAGGAAAAGAAGAAAAAGAAAGAAGAAATCAAATGAATCTGCCAAATTAGTAGATACTGTTGAAGAGTCTCCTGCTGTTGAAGAGTCTCCTGCTGTTGAAGAGTCTCCTGCTGTTGAAGAGTCTCCTGC
>JBELHE010000005.1:0-2337 GCA_042091575.1 Cryomorphaceae bacterium | reverse complement strand
TGTTGAAGCTCCAAAAGAAAAAAAGGATTAGATTTTATTTATATTCTTAATAACTTTAAAGATAAACTATATGTTTATCTTTTTTTTTCTTTTAATTTTGCCATTAATTTTTCAAATTGAGTAATTATAAATTTCGAAAAAAAGCATTTATTCTTCTCACTGATGGAACTGTTTTTCATGGTAAGTCAATCGGCATTGATGGTACTGCTTATGGTGAGTTATGTTTCAATACCGGAATGACCGGATACCAAGAAATCTTCACTGATCCATCCTACAGTGGTCAATTAATGGTAATGGCTAATGTCCACATTGGAAACTATGGTACTAATACCGAAGAAGTAGAATCAAATTCTATCAAAATCTCTGGTTTAATTTGTAAGAATTTCAGTTTTAGTCATTCTAGATATGGATCTAATATGTCCCTTTTAGATTTCTTAAATAAAAACAAAATAGTTACAATAGCTGACGTAGATACCAGAGCATTAGTAAGTTATATTAGAGATAATGGAAGTATGAACGCATTAATAACTACTGAATCTATTGAAAATATTTCTAAACTTAAAATGAATTTAGATAAAGTCCCTAATATGAGTGGTCTTGAATTAGCTTCAAATGTATCAACCAGCATTCCATATTTTTTTGGAAATAAAAACTCTAAGTTTAAGGTCGCAGTTTTAGATCTCGGTGTAAAAAAAAATATTCTAAAAAATCTGTCTGATAGAGATTGTTTCATGAAAGTTTTTCCTCACGACTCAAACTTTAAGGAAATGATAAATTGGTCACCTGACGCCTTTTTTATTTCTAATGGACCTGGTGATCCAGAACCACTTTCAAATGCGATAAATATTGCTAAAGAAATAATAAATTCTAATAAGCCATTATTCGGAATATGTCTAGGTCATCAAGTAATAGCATTAGCTAATGATATAAAAACATATAAAATGCACAATGGTCATAGGGGTATTAACCATCCAGTTATTAACTTAAAAACTGGCAAGGGTGAAATCACCTCTCAAAATCATGGTTTTGCTATTAATAGAAAAGATACTGAATTAAATAAAAATATTGAGGTAACTCATTTACATCTAAACGATGACACAATAGCTGGAATTCGACTTAAGAATAAAAATTGTTTTTCTGTCCAGTTTCATCCTGAAGCAAGTGCAGGTCCTCACGATTCATCTTATCTTTTTGATGAATTTGTTCAAATGATTAATAAATAAAAAATGAGTAAAATTAAAACAATAACTGCTAGACAAATTTTTGATTCAAGAGGTAATCCAACCGTTGAAGTTGATATTTTAACTGAAGACGGATCTTTTGGAAGAGCAGCTGTTCCTTCTGGTGCATCAACTGGTGAACATGAAGCTGTTGAGCTTAGAGATGGAGGGTCGGAATACATGGGAAAGGGTGTTTCAATTGCTGTTGATAATGTTAACTCTATTATATCATCAGTTTTAATTGGAAAGTCAGTTTTGAATCAGAAAGAAATTGATAATACTATGTTAGATTTGGATGGAACTGAAAATAAATCAATTTTAGGTGCCAATGCTATACTTGGTGTTTCGCTAGCTGTATCAAAAGCTGCCGCAGATTTCAAAAAAATTCCATTATATAAATATTTAGGGGGAGATAATGCTATCACTTTACCTGTTCCTATGATGAATATTATAAATGGTGGTTCTCATTCCGATGCACCTATTGCATTCCAAGAATTTATGATAATGCCAGTTGAAGCTAAAAACTTTACTGATGCTATGAAAATGGGCTCTGAAATTTTTCATCATTTGAAGAAAATTTTATCTGACAGAAAATTAAGTACTGCTGTTGGTGATGAGGGTGGTTTTGCTCCAAAACTAACTGGGACAGAAGATGCATTAGAAACAATTTTAAAATCTATTTCTGATGCTGGTTTTAAGCCTGGATCTGATGTGATGATAGCCTTGGATTGTGCTGCATCCGAATTTTATGAAAATGGAAAATATGATTATACATTATTTGAAGGAAAAGATGCTAAAGTTTTAAATTCTAAACAGCAAGCTGATTACCTTGCTTCTTTAGTTGAAAATTACCCAATTATTTCGATTGAGGACGGTATGGACGAAAATGACTGGGATGGGTGGAAATATTTAACTAAAATTTCTGGAGATAGAGTTCAACTTGTTGGAGATGATTTATTTGTAACAAATGAAAAAATATTAAAAAGAGGGATTGATGAAAAAGCGGGTAACTCAATATTAATAAAAGTAAACCAGATAGGAACATTGACTGAAACAATCAATGCTGTTAAGCTAGCTCAAATGAATGGTTTTACAACTGTAATGTCACACAGATCAG
>JBELHE010000004.1:31276-35716 GCA_042091575.1 Cryomorphaceae bacterium | reverse complement strand
TACTGATTTAACTTCTTTAACAGTTTCTTCAAGCTCTAAGATTGGTAATATTTCATTAACAGGCTCAAATAACTTAGCTGTTGCTGATTTTGATCACACTTCAAATATGGAGAATAAAGGTAGTGCAACTGCTAACACATCTGTTAGTTTTGTAGTTACTGATAACCTAGGTTTAACAACTCTTCACACAACTGGTGATGATGTTTCTACCTTTACAGTTACAGGAAACGACGCATTAACTTCAATTCTCATGACTGGTCTTAAAGATCAGGGTGGTGCTACTTCAGCTACTGTTAACATGTATGATAATGATTTAACTGCAACATCTGCATCTAATACTTCTGATGGTGAAACTGATAAAACAGATGGTGCATCTGGTGATTTAGGTTCATTTGATGATGGTACTTCAGGTATGGACTCTATGAAAATATACTTAACTGCTATTGCTGCTGATGCAGATAATACAGTTCAAGTAAACTTTGATACTGTATCTACTGAAACTGATACTGAAACTACAGGTACTTCAACTACTACATTAAATACATTAGGATCTACAACGGTTTCTTCAACTACTAATGAGGCTACTGTGCTTAAAATGACACCTGCTACAGCTAATACAGCTGCTGGTGCTTATACTGCTGTTGCTGCTAGAAAAGGTTGGATTGCTGCTGCTGGGACTACAACTGTTAAGTTTGATGTTGGTACAATCGGTTCAGGTGGTGCTAGTATTCCTGCTTCAGCATACACATTAACTGGTAACGCTGGCGTAGATGCTGCTAACATTGCATCAACTGCTAATAAAGCTGTTGCAACTGCATTAAATTTAACTCTTGATGCGTATGTAAAAGGAAATTCATACAACACAGTTTCAATTATTGATTACAACGGTGATCAGACGGTTGCTGTCGAAGCTGGAGAGAGATATACAAACACTACATTAGCTGCTGCATCTACTGATACTTCAGGTACTGCTACTACTGCAGGTAGTGGAGGTTTCCATTTCTCTACAGGTTTATTTGATACATTCACATTTGCTGTAGGATCTAACTCTGTAACAGTATCTTTAGGTGGTGCATATGGTGGTTCTCAAACTGCTACTGCACTAGCTAATATTGAAGCTGCAATACAAAACGCATGGGGTGTAACTTATGGAGCGTCAGGTACTGCTTCTGGTTCTGCAGTTGCTACATTAAATAGTGCTGCTGATGGTGTTATTGAAATCCAATCACTTGCTAGAGATAGTGGAGGTTGGGGTCACGCTATAAGCTTAACAGCAAACAATGATAATAGTGCTGGAGATTCTAGAACCAACAGTAACATTAGTTACATGGTAGGTGCAACTGTAGATACTGCAGATAACTCTATGATTGCTACTGCTGGGAAAACTGGTTTAGTTATTACGCTAACATCAAATGATGCAGGTACTGCTTTAAATAGAACTACTGCTGCTGCTGATGCTTCTGCGGGTGCATCGCTTACTGCTCTTTCAACTAGCTATACTGCCAACACAACTTGGACAGCTGGAACAGGTGGAAACGAGTATGCTGGAACACAAGTAGAAAGAACTGATGTGATTTCTGCTGAAGCTTCTGTTGCTGCTGCTACATCTAATGCTGTTGCTGCTGTAAGTGTTTCAAGAGTAACTTGGTTAGGTTAATAAATTAATCTAAACTTATTAGAATTAAACCCCCCTATTAAGGGGGGTTTTTTTATTTTTACATATGAGTAAAAATCTAAGTTATTTTGTACTAACTCTTTATTTCTTTACATATTTAGTTCCACAATATATACCAAGTATAGTAATTGCCTATGATAGATCTATAATTCAATTCTTTTATATATCTATAGTCAATATATTTTCTTTTGCTATAATATTTAGAAATTTAAGTTTTAATGATATCATTTCAAGATTTAAAGAAAAAAGTCATATGATATCTTATATTTTATTTCTTGTAATAGCCTTAATATCTGTTTTTGTTGCTGAAAATTATATCGAAAGTCTTTTCCAATTAACCCAATTAGTAAATTTTTTTCTTGCTTTTGTCTCTATTGTTATATTTAGTTCAAATCAAAATATTAATTTTTATAAATATTTTATTTTCATTTCACTCATTGCTGTTCTTATTGAGTCTTTCACCATAAATTACCTAGTTTATTCAGCTGTACAGACTAATGGTGATTTTTTATCAAGAAATAATGCTTTTAGCGGACCTGGTGCAAACACAATTATTGCAGCTTTTTCTTTAATGATGAAATCAATTGTTCCGTTATATTTAATTTTTAAATCAAAAAATAAATGGATACTTGTTATATCATTAATATTAATTTATTCATCTTTCTTATCTGTTCTATTGCTTATGAGTAGAGGAGCAGTGCTTTCTATGGTTTTTATTTTTATTTTTATAGTATTATTCACGCTTTTATCTAGACGTAAGATATTCTATATAAAGACTTCAAGTATTATATTAGTTTTTTTCTTAAGTCTTTCTTCATATAATTATTTAAATGAAAAAAATATATCAGATATACTAGTAGATAGATTTTCAACTGTCTCTGACCCTCAGTCAGATAACTCAGTCAATGAAAGGGTAAACTTCTTTTCGACTGCAATTTCATCTATAAAAAAAAGACCCTTATTAGGAATAGGAATAGGGAATTGGAAAATCAAATCTATCGATTTAAGTAAAGATATAATTGAAGGCTATAGAGTACCGTATTATACTCATAATGATTTTTTACAGTTTACAGCAGAAATTGGAATATTAGGAGGTTTAAGTTTCATTTATTTTATATTTTACCCCTTTTTGTTTTCACTTAAAAGTTTCTTGAAATCAATATCTTTTAATTTACATTTTTTGGTATTCATGATTTGTGGAGTTTACATCATAGACTCTATGATAAATTTTCCTGCACACAGACCGATGATCTTTATTTATTTATGTTTTACATTAGCTCTTTTCTATCAATCCAAATCACTTGAGAAAAACTGATGAATAAAGCTTTAATTTTTTTGGTATCATCCCTTCTGATTGCTGTTTCATTTATCTCATTTAAACACCTACAATCATCACATTTTCAATCTGTTCTCTTATATGATTTTAATAGGGGTCAGTTCAGTTTATCTCTAGATGATGTTGAAAATAGAATTGATGATAATTTTCCAAACATAACATTGACCGCTCTATCAATTAAATTTTTAAAAGCCAGATACTATCTAAATATTGATTCCATTGAGCAGGCTAAAGAGTTGTTATATAAATCAATAAAAGATAATCCATATGTTTTCTCTCCGGAATCATTATTAGCTAAGATTTACTATAATGATAGAAATCTTGACAGTGCGTTATATTATTCTGAAAAAGCATTTAATGGTCTTTCAAATAATAATGGTCATAGAGATGTTTATTTCAGCACCTTAAACTTGTTAAAAGACTCCTTAACCTTAGATAAAAGCTTTGATAAAATAAAAAACTATGATAATCCAAGTCATTGGTATAATTACATCTTAACTCGAAATGATATCAATAATAAACCAGATAAAAGACTATTGAGTTTACTGGATGAGTTAAGAATCAGATTCCCATCTGAGGATACACTTAAAATAAATAACATAAAACAATTTGTTGAAATTGGAGGAGAACGGTTTACAATTGCATTTGTATTATCTGATCAAGCTAAAATTGAATTTGAAAACTCTAATTATGAAGAAGCGATAAAACTATACGAATCAGCAATTATTTTAAATAATGCTGAGTATATTTTTTACGAAAATGCCGCAATGGTATATGACAATCTTAATAATTATTCTAAAGCTGAGGAATATTACAATAAAGTCATTTATGAATTTAAAACAGATGATGGAAAATCAGAGTTTTTAAAAGGCCTTTTACTAGTAAAAACACTTAAGCAAGAAGAAGGTTGTAATTATTTAAGGATATCTGCTCAAAAAAATTATAAAGATCCTAATTCAGGATTGTTAGCAGCAAATGTTTACTCTTCTCTTTGTAACTAATTCTGGTTATAATCAATTAAATCTATCAAATCACCATCCTGGTTATACACTTTCCACATACCTGTTCTCTCTCCTAGTTTGGAATATTTTGAAATCTGCTTTCTATTTCCATCTGAATAAAAATATCTCCAAACACCAATTCTTTCACCATTCTTATTAAACCTACCTTTAGTTTGTATTTTTCCATTTTCATAATAAAAAACCCATTTTCCATAATCTAAACCATTCAGGTATTGTTGAATACTTCTTATTTTTCCGTCGATATATTTAGAACATCTTCCAGTGTAAGGTTGATTATTTAAAGTTGTAATTTTTTCTAAAGTATTAAAGTCAAAATTTGGACATAAATTAGGTTTAGAACAACTAGTAAAAATAAAAAAAATAAGTGTTATAGTAATTTTATTAAATTTCATTAAAATAAAAAATTC
>JBELHE010000004.1:0-31266 GCA_042091575.1 Cryomorphaceae bacterium | reverse complement strand
CACTTGATAATAATATTAAGATCGTTGTTAAAAAATGACTATTAGTTTTTGATATAATAAAGTGATGTATATGCTTTTTGTCTGCCTCAAATGGGGATTTATTATTTTTTAATCTTACTAATACAATTCTTATCATATCAATTATAGGATAGGTTAATATTGAGATAACAAATAAAATCTTATTTAAATCAAGATTTTCTTTAATTATATAATCTTTTGAAAAAATAAATATTACATAAATACTAACAACCCCTCCTAAAAAAAGAGATCCAGAGTCTCCAAGAAAAATTTTATTTGTCTTTTTAAAATTATAGTAGTACAAAGGGATAATCGAACTAAAAAGAATAACACTTAAGTTCCAATACGCTGTCTGTTCTATTGCAAAAAATTCAAACATTAGAATAAAGAATAAAACAACAGTTATAGCAAGACCGTCTATTCCATCAATAAAATTAATTGAATTAATTATAGCGAGAGTAATAAATATTGTTAGAATTTGAGCAATCACCCTATTAAGCTCAAATATTCCAAAAAGACCATGAAGATTATCAATTATTAATCCATTATCAATTAATATTTTAGCTGCAATTATCTGAAAAATAAATTTTAGCTTAAAATCCATTCTGTAGATATCATCATATAAACCAATAACAACTAGGAGTGATAATGGAATAATTAAAGAGAAATTATAAATTTCATATCCATTTATATAAAATAAACACGAAACAATAAATACAGAAAGGAAAATAGCCACCCCACCTGACCTTGTAGCTACAGATGAATGTGAGGATCTATGATTTATACTGTCTGTAAAGCTTTTATATAAGAAATATCTTTGAGATATAATTATTACAACAATTGACATTAAAACTGAGATAAAGCCTAAACTCAAATCCATATGTAAATTTAAATTAAATTATATATAAACTCCATATTAATTTACAAACATAATCAGAGTTGGATAATAATTTAATTTTAAGTACTTTTGTTACTTAAAAAGTGTTTTTTGTTAAATAAATTAATAACATCCAAGACTCGACTAAGGCTTTTAATTAAGTTTTTTATATCGCATGCTAACAAAGGCTACCTAAATGGATTAGCAAATGAAATGGGAGAATCAACTAATTCTATAAGAAAAGAGTTGAACCATCTTTACGATGCTGGATACTTAAAAAAAATTAAAAAAGAAAACAAAGTTGAGTATACTGTAAACATTAAACATCCACTATATGAAACCTTGAGAAATGTTGTTTTAAAACATTTAGGTATTGAAGATATTATTGAGTCTGTACTTGAGAAAATGGGAAATATTGAAAAAATTATTTTAGTTGGGGATTATGCTGAAGGAAAAGACACAGGGCATATTGAAGTTTTCTTAATTGGACAAAATCTTGACATGAAATATATTAATCAACTTGAGCCTAAAATTGAAAAAGTAATAAATAGAAAGGTAGGATTTTATCTTTCAACTAAATTTAATTTAACCCAAAAAAATATTATACTTTATGAAGCACTCTAATTACATAAGTATGGAAAAAAGACCTTGGGGTATGTATGAAATTCTTCTTGAGTCTAATTTTGCTAAAGTAAAGAGAATTACAGTGGACCCTGGTGGTCGCCTTTCATATCAATATCATCATAAAAGATCAGAGGTTTGGACTTGCATATACGGAAAATTGTCTGTAACATTAGATGAAATTTTGCATGAACTTGAACCAGGAGATTCAATAAAAATTCCACAAGGTGCTAAACATAGAGCTTTTAATCTTTCTAAAGAGAAAGTAGAATTTATTGAGGTTCAAACTGGAACATATTTTGGAGAAGATGATATAGTTAGAATTGAAGATGATTATAATAGATTATGAAAAAAAAGATTGTAATAGTATCAGGATACTTCAACCCTCTTCACAAAGGTCATATTGAATATTTTCATAATGCAAAAAAACTAGGAGATAAATTATTTGTGATTGTAAACAATGATATACAAAGAGAACTAAAGGGGTCCAAAGAATTTATGATTGAGGATGAAAGGGTTCTTATAATTAAAGAGTTAGCCGTTATCAATAAGGTTTTTCTCTCCATTGATCAAACTAAAGATGTTTCTTTAACACTAAATAAAATTCATAAACAATATTCAGATAAATATGAGCTATATTTTGCGAATGGAGGAGATCAAAATAATTTAAATATACCTGAAGAAAAAATGTGTAAAAGTATAGGTTTAAAACTAATAGATGGTCTGGGAAAAAAGATTCAATCATCATCATGGATTTTAAGTAATAAAAATGGAAAGTAAAACAATCTGTTGTATCGGAGCTGGGTATGTAGGAGGCCCTACTATGGCTGTTATTGCACTTAAATGTCCAGACTATAAAGTAGTTGTTGTAGATATCAACAAAGAAAAAATTGACATGTGGAATGGAGATCTAGATAAACTACCAGTTTATGAGCCAGGGTTAAAAGATGTAGTAGAACAAACTAGAAATAAAAATTTATTTTTTTCAAATGAAATTGATGTAAATATTAAAAACTCAAGTATTATTTTTGTTGCAGTAAACACTCCAACTAAAAAAAATGGTTATGGAAAAGGAATGGCTACAGATCTTAGTTATGTCATAGAGTGTTCAAGAAGAATAGCAAAAGTTTCCAAATCAGATAAAATAGTTATAGAAAAATCTACTGCACCTATTGGCACTGCTCAAAAAATAAAAGATACATTATACAAGCATAATGATAAAGTAAAGTTTGATATTATCTCTAATCCAGAATTTTTGGCTGAAGGATCTGCTATTAATGATTTGCTAAGCCCTGATAGAGTTTTAATTGGATGTGATGGTACTCCTAGTGGTATCAAAGCTTCAAATAGAATATTTAGCATCTACAATAATTGGATTTCAGATGAAAAAATTCTAACAACCAATCTTTGGTCTTCAGAATTATCAAAACTTGCATCAAATGCCTTTTTAGCACAAAGAATATCTTCTATTAATAGTCTTTCTGCATTATGTGAAGAATCAGGAGCAAACATTGAGGAAGTGTCCTCAGCGGTTGGAATGGATTCTCGAATAGGAAATAAATTTCTAAAAGTTTCTGTAGGATTTGGAGGGTCTTGTTTTAAAAAGGATATTTTAAATCTAGTTTATTTATGTAGATACTATAAATTAGAAGAAGTGGCAGAATATTGGATTCAAGTTTTAAAAATAAATGACTTTCAAAAAAATCGATTCTATAAAAGAGTGATTAAAGAGTTGAATAATAATATATCAGATAAAGTAATTTCGGTGCTTGGTTGGGCATTTAAAAAAGACACAAATGACTCAAGAGAATCTGCTTCAATTGATATATCAGATAATCTTATTCAAGCTGGAGCTAATTTACAAATTTATGATCCAATGGTAAACTCTGATACTATAATTAAAGATCTTGAAGAGTTATGGATTTCGAAAAATATAAGCAAAAGTGAAATTAAATTAAGATTTAATAAAATTACAGTATGTAATACATTAAAGGAATCATTTAAAAATTCTTCATGTATATGTATACTTACAGAATGGGATGAATTTAAAGATATTTCATGGAATAAAATTATTGAAAAACCAAATATAATTCTTGACGGTAGAAATATTTTAAATATAAATAATATAAAGAATCAATTTGAAAAAATAATATCTATAGGTAAATGAAACTATTAATTATAAATGATGGTTCAGACTACTCTAATTGGGGTATTCAAGCATGTATTGACGGATTAAATTCCCATTTTATTAGTTTTTTTGATAAAATAAGTACAGTAAAGCATAAACAAATTCATCAAATTTTAGATTGGGATAAAAGAATTCTTGGAAAGAAAATTTTTTCAGAGAATAATAGACTTATGTGGAAATTCTCTCCTATCTCTATTTTACTTCCAAGTGTATATGATGACTTTGAAGAAGTTGCTGACAAATGGAAAAACAGAAATGGTGGCAAAAACTCTTTAAAAATTATCTCTCAGATTAAGGATTCTGATGTAATAGTATTCAACGCAGAAGGATCTACTTACAGAAATAATATTGGCGCTATTGCAGGCATATTTATATTATGGTTTGCCAAAAAATATCATAATAAAAAATCTTTTTTTATTAACGGAAGTGTTACAATTAGCTCTGAAGTTCCTCGAATGCCAACAATGATAAAGAATTGTTATGAATTAATTGATGGATTTGCTGTTAGAGAGCCTGTCTCATATTTACAGCTAAAAGAATATTTAAAATCAGATAGTAAATTAATATTTTTTCCTGATAGTGCATTCAATGTTAAACTTGATTATGAAAAAGTTAATAAAAACCTTCAACAAAAATTAAAAAATTTTGGAAAATATATTTGTTTTAGTCGTTCAATGATTAGAGAGAATCCATCGGCAATTGGTTACCTAATTACTAAACTTATAAAAAATGGATATAAAATTGTTTTCTTGGCTAAAGACGATACAGATCAGTTTATAAAAAAATACGATAAAAATTCAAATACACTTTTCTTAGATGACAGTTACAACTATCATGATATAATGTATTTACTAAGTCAAGCAAAAGCACTAATATCTGGGCGTTATCATCATTTAATTTTTTCCCTAAACCAAGGGACTCCAGTTGTTATGCTTAATACTTCATCTCATAAAATACAAGGCCTTAATAAAATGTATGATAAGTTTTCATCACGTGTTTTTGATCCAGGAAATCTATATGATGAAACAAAATATATAATCAAAGAGTTAAAAAATGTAATTGCTGATAATAGAAGAGAGGAAATTAAAATAGTTTCTAAAAATTATGCTTTAGAATTTAATAAAATGAGTGAGTGGATTTTAAAAAATTAAATATTTAAATGAAGAAGTTTCTAGTCTTATTTAAATTATCAAAATCAGTAATTTCAATTCTTTCCCAAAATGAAAAGATTAGACTTTTGTTTTTTGGATCACTTTCAATATTTAATACTTTTTTGGAACTTTTGTCTATTACGTTCATTATTAATTTACTTTTTATAATTAGTGGAAGAAATATAGATGAAACATTTTTTTCTAATTTTTATGAAGGTATGTTAATTGGAGAATCTCCTATACTTGTATCGGCAATACTAATGATTTTAGTAATTCTAATTAAAGCTACATTTCAAATTTATTTTAATTATAATCAGGAGAAAATTTCTCATGATATTCAAAAAAGATTGAGTATTAAATTGTTTAAAAACTTTTTATATTCAAAATATGAAGATTATACAAATCAAAACTCATCATTAATATTAAGAATATTAACTAGAGATTCAGTTGCTATAAGCAACAGTCTTATTAATCCATTTATATCTGTTTTAAACGAGACAATACTTATTGTTTTTATCACCTTCTTTATTTTTTATTATGACTTTACACTAGGGTTATCAGTTTATTTAATTTCAATAATCTTAATACTTACTTTCACATTATATTTTAACAGTAAAGTAAGAAATTTAGGAGAAACGTTTGTTAATTCTGATACTCAACGAATTAAAAATATTAATGAATCATTTAAATCTTTTGATTTTATTAAACTTCACTTTAAGGAAAGTACATTTATTAATCAATATTCTGATTTTACAAAAAAACTAACAGAGTCTGGATTTAAGAATATTTTTTTCTTGAAACTCCCAAAAATTATATATGAGTTTTTTATCTTTTTATTTCTATTTCTTCTGATAATTACCCTATACTACTTAAACAGGACAGATATGCTTATAAGTTTTTTAAGTGTTTTAGCTGTCTCTATTTATAAAATTATACCCTCATTAAATAAAATATCAAACTCTATCCAAGCTATTCAATTTTTTTCTGCACCATTTTCGGATATTGTAAAATTTATTGATATAAAAACTGAGAAATTTAATACATATCGTCCGCTTAGTTTTAAGACAATTGAATATAATAACATTGTTTTTGGTTACAATGAGCAAAATATTTTTGAGGGAATTAATTTTAAAATTGAAAGAGGAGATTTTATTGGTATTCATGGTCCAAGTGGTTCAGGAAAATCAACACTAATTAAGATTTTATGTGGACTGTTATCACCTCAAAGTTTTTCTTTATTAGTAGATAAACAAAAATTAAAATTAAAAGAGCTCAAAAATTTATTTTCATACGCTCCCCAAGATGCTGCAATACTTGATGAAAATATTTATAGAAATATTTCTTTTGAATTTGATGAAAATAAAATCGATAAAAATAAAGTTGAAAAGATTTTAAATAAAGTTGACTTAAAGTTGAGATTTAAAGATTTATGGTTGCAAAAGCTTGGTGAAAATGGAATTAAAATTTCAGGAGGTCAAAAGCAAAGGGTTTTGATTGCTAGAGCAATTTATCATGAAAAGAAAATCTTAATATTAGATGAATCAACAAGTAATCTTGATTCTAAAACAGAGATTAAGATATTAGACTTATTAAAAAACATAAATAAAGAGATGACAATATTATTTATAAGTCACAAAAAAAACTCATTAAAAAATTGCAATAAAGTTTATGAAATATTAGATGGTAAAATTATAAAAACAAACTAATGAAATGAAAAAGATATTAATTACAGGTTGTTGTGGTTTTATAGGTAAAAATCTATCTAAATCTCTGGCTGAGAATAATCACGTATTAGGTATTGATAATTTTTATTCTAGTGATAGAAAAGCATTATTGAAATTAAATAAGCTAAAAAACTTTGAATTTTTAGAAGAGAACATAAATACCCTTAACACTTTAGATTATAATTTTGATATAGTCTTTAATCTTGCATGTCCTGCAAGTCCACCTAAATATCAAGCTAATCCATTATTTACAATGGACACTAATTATATTGGAACAAAAAATATATTAGATTTGGCATTGAAGAATAATGCTATAGTTATCCAAGCAAGTACAAGTGAGATTTATGGAGACCCATTAATTCACCCTCAGGTAGAATCTTATTTTGGTAATGTAAACACATTAGGGGTTCGCTCTTGTTATGATGAAGGTAAAAGAATTGCAGAAACTCTATGTTATGAATATAGAAAAATCCACAATTTACAAACAAGAATAGTTAGGATATTTAACACTTATGGACCAGGAATGGATCCATTAGATGGAAGAGTAGTTAGTAATTTTATGGTAAATTCAATTAAGGGTAAACCATTATATATTTATGGAGATGGATCTCAAACAAGGAGTTTCTGTTATATTGACGATATGGTTAGCGCTCTTACAAAAACAATGAGTTTAGATTTTGATTATCCAATTAATTTAGGAAATGATAATGAAATTTCATTATCTGATTTAGCACATTTATTTCAGAAGATATTCAATGCTAAAGAAATAATTTACTCTAATCCTCATCAAGATGATCCAAAAGTTAGAAAGCCAAATATTAAAAGAGCATTACAATCCCTGCAATGGAAACCTTTAACTAACTTAAAAGAGGGATTAGAAAAAACTCATGAATACTTTAAGTCTGTAATATAATGAAACTTAACAACTCAATTATAATTATCCCAGCCAGGAAAAATTCTAAACGAATAGTAGGTAAAAATTTAAGAAAATTAGATGGGAAACCTTTAATTAGTTATACTATTGAATATGCCCTAAAGCATGTTAATTCAAAAAATGTATGGATAAACTCAGATGATGAATTAGCTCTTGATTTAGCAAAGAAATATAATATTTCCTCATACAAAAGACCAAGCAGATTAGCTGAGGATGAGACAACTACAAATGCAGTTGTTATTGATTTTTGCAAGTACTTAATAAATGAAGGGTATGATTTTAAATATATAATTACACTTCAACCAACAAATCCAATTCGTTCTTTTAATTTATTACCTCTTGCAATGAGAAAAATCATTGATTCAAAAAGTAAATCTTTAATGAGCGTAAGTAACCTTCACCAAAAATTTGGTAAACTAGATAATAATAAATATATACCTGTTAATTACAAAATTGGTCAAAGGCATCAAGATTTGGAAGATTTGTTTTATGAAAATGGACTTATTTATATTTCATCAAAAGATTGTATGATTAATGAAAAAAAATATATAACAGATGATGTATATCCATATTTAACTAATGAAATAGGAGCAAAAGTAGATATTGATTATGAAGATGATTTAATTTTTGCAGAACTTATATTAAAGTCAGGAATAAATAATGAAAATAGCAAATAGAAATATAGGCCAAAAATACGACCCTCTGATTATTGCTGAGATTGGAATTAATCATAATGGTGATATAAACCTAGCAATTGAAATGGTAGATAGTGCAAAAAGAGCAGGAGTCGAGATTATTAAACATCAAACTCACATTGTTAATGACGAAATGAGTTCAGAAGCCAAAAAAGTAATTCCTGGTAATTCAACTAAATCTATTTTTCAAATTATGGATGAATGTTCATTAAACTTTGATGATGAATTAACTTTAAAAAAGTATGTTGAAGAACAAGGAATGATTTTTATTTCTACACCATTTTCAAGAGCTGCAGTAGATAGATTAATTAAACTAGATGTACCTGCATTTAAAATTGGAAGTGGTGAGTGTAATAATTATCCATTAATTGAATATATATGTAGATTTAAAAAACCAATTATTTTAAGCACAGGAATGAATTCAATAGAAAGTGTACAAAAAAGTGTAAATATTTTTAATAAACATAATATAAATTTTGCTCTACTTCATACTACAAACCTCTATCCTACACCACCCAAACTAGTTAGATTAGGAGGTATGGAAAAGTTAATGCAAGAGTTTCCAGGTGTTCCTGTAGGGTTGAGTGATCATACTGTTGACAATCTCTCTTCATATGCAGCTTTAAGCCTAGGTGCCTCTATTATTGAAAGACATTATACTGATAAAATGAGTAGAAAAGGACCAGATATCATTTGCTCTATGGATGAGAATAAATGTAAGGAGTTAATTATAAATAGTAAAACAATTAAATCTATGCTTGGAGGTGACAAAGCTCCTGCAAAGGAGGAAAAAGTTACTATAGATTTTGCTTTTTCTACAGTTGTTTCAATAAAGAAAATCAAAAAAGGAGAATTTTTTTCAAATAAAAATATTTGGGTTAAAAGACCTGGAACTGGTGAAATATCTGCTGAAGAATACAAAAAAATTCTAGGTAAGAAAGCAAAAAGAGATATAATGGATGATAAACATATTAAGTGGAGGGATATTGAATTATGATAAAAAAAATAGTTTTTATTACAGGAACAAGAGCTGATTACGGTAAGATAAAATCTCTAATAGATGAACTAGAGAGTAATATAAAATACGAAGTCTATATTTTTGTAACAGGGATGCATCTACAGAAAAAATATGGATATACCTTCGAAGAAATTGCCTCGAAAAGTTACTCTAATTTATATACATATATAAACACGAAAAATGAATCTTCAATGGATATTACACTTGCCAGTACAATTGATGGTTTTTCAAATTATATTAAAAATGTAGTTTCTCCTGATCTAATTGTTGTTCATGGTGATAGGCTTGAATCTCTTGCCTGTGCAATAGTTGGTAGCTTCAACAACATTCTTGTTGCCCATATTGAAGGTGGTGAATTATCAGGAACAATAGATGATTCTATAAGACATTCAATTTCTAAACTGTCTCATGTTCATTTTGTTACAAGTATAGAGGCAAAGAAAAGATTAATTCAACTTGGTGAAAATTCAAAGAATATTAATGTAATAGGATCTCCTGATATTGATTTAATGATTTCCAAAAACCTTCCATCTCTAGAAGACTCCATTGAGAGATATCAGCTTCCATTCAAAGAATATTCATTACTATTATACCATCCAGTTACCTCAGAAATAGATAAATTAAGCTTTAATGTTAAACAATTAATACAAGCGGTTACTAAAGTGGAAGATAATTTTATAGTGATTTATCCAAACAACGATTCTGGATCAGATTTAATAATAAATAACTTTAAAAAATACTTTAAAAATAATTCAAGAATAAAAATATTTCCTTCGTTAAGATTTGAACACTTCTTAACATTGTTAAAAAACTCTAATTTTATAATTGGTAACTCTAGTGCTGGAATTTGTGAAGCACCTTTTTATGGAATACCAACAGTAAATATTGGTTTAAGACAGAACAATCGATCTTCAAATAATCAGATTATTAACGTCGAACATGATACGAATAAAATTATTAATGCAATTAATAAATCCAAGAAAATTAACATAAAAAGTAACAAAGAATTTGGTTCTGGAGGAAGTTCTAAGAAGTTTATTAAAGTCTTAAATTCTGGTAAAGTTTGGAAAGTGGATATTCAAAAATTTTTTAATGATTTAAATTAAATGAGACTAATTAGTAGAGTAGATATAAAAAATGAATTTGTTATTAAAGGCATTCATTTAGAAGGGTTGAGAAAACTAGGTCATCCTAATGACTTTGCTTTAAAATATTTTAATGAAGGAATAGATGAAATTATTTTTCATGATTCAGTTGCAAGTTTATATGAGAGAAATAATATTTTTCATGTAGTAGAGGAGGCATGCCAAGAAATTTTCATACCAATAATTGTATCTGGAGGAATAAGAAGCTTACTTGATATTGAAAAAGCTTTAAAATCAGGAGCAGATAAAGTCGCAATTAATACTCAGGCTGTAAAAACTCCTAACTTTATTAAAGAGGCCTCAAGAACATTTGGGTCTCAATGTATTGTCGGCGCTATTGATTGTAAAAAAAATAAAAATAATTGGGAAGTTCTCACTGAGGGTGGAAGAGAATATACAGGTCTGGATGTATATGAATGGGCAGTTAAACTTGAAGATCTTGGAATTGGTGAATTATTACTTACTTCTATAGATATGGATGGGACTAAAAAAGGATTTGATTTAGATATAATTAACACTATATCTAAAAAACTGAAAGTACCTGTTATAGCTTCAGGTGGATGCGGGACTATTAATCATTTATTAGAAGTTGCGTTAAATTCAGAAATTACAGGTGTTGCAGTTGCAAGCATGCTTCATTATAATATTTTCAAAATAGATGAAATTAAAAGACATTTGGTAGATAATAAAATTGATATAAGAGTATGAGTTTTTTGAATAAAAAAGTTGATATTTTGAACTATGGATTAAATAATATTAAAAGCCTATATAGCGCTTTATTAAAATTAGGAGCTAATCCAAACATTATAAATAATTGGAAGGAAATTAAAAATGCTGATTATCTTATTTTACCCGGTGTAGGTGCATTTAGCAAGGGCATTGAAAATTTAAAAAAAATGGGATATTATAATGAGATTATTAATTTTAAAGAAAAGGATAAACCTTTTCTAGGTATATGCTTAGGTATGCAAATGTTATTTGAAAAAAGTGAAGAATTTGGAAATCATAAAGGACTTGGAATCATTAAAGGTGATGTAAAGCTACTTCCCTATGATTCAAATAAAAAGCTTCCTAATGTTGGATGGTATTCTTTGACCCCAAATCTTTATGAACATAATAAATTAAGTTCTACTAATAATCCAAAGTACTATTTTAATCATGGTTATTATTGTGAGCCTAAGAATAAAAATTTAGTTTTGTCTAGGTCTAGTTATGGTAGCTTTGATTTTTGCTCATCTGTTAAGGATGGAAATATAATGGGATCACAATTTCACCCTGAAAAAAGTTCTCATCATGGATTAAATTTTTTAAAAATTTTCTTAAATACTTAATATGAAAAAAGATACTTCTAAATATGGTTTGCCAGAAAATGTAGTTTTCTGTAAAAAGTGTGTCATATCTAATCAAAGACCTAGTTCTTCTGTTGAAATAAAAAGTTCTAACCCATATAATAAAACCGGAATAAACTTTAATGAAGACGGTATATGCTCTGCGTGTAAATTCCATGAGGAAAAAGAAAAAAATATTGATTGGGGTATAAGAGAGAAAGAACTTTTAAAATTACTTGATAAGTATAGAAAAAACGATGGTTCTTATGATGTAATTGTTCCAGGAAGTGGTGGAAAAGATAGCTCATTTACAGCTCATGTATTAAAGTATAAATATGGCATGAATCCACTTACAGTTACTTGGGCTCCTCATTTATATACTGAAATAGGTTGGGAAAACTTTACTAATTGGATGCATGTAGGAGGGCTTGATAATCTGTTGTATACCCCTAACGGAAGACTTCATAGGTTACTAACAAAATTAGCCTTTAAAAACCTCCTTCATCCATTTCAACCATTTATAATAGGACAAAGATTAATTGGCCCATCACTAGCTGCAAAATTTGGAATAGACTTGGTTATGTATGGAGAAAATCAAGCTGAGTATGGAAATAATGTTGAGGAGAATAAAACACCTAAAATGAAAAACGAATATTTTTCATCAAAAAATAAAGATTCAATTTATCTGAGTGGACAATCTGTTAAAGAAATTATAGATCGATATAAGTTCACACTAAATGACTTTGTCCCATACTTTCCTATATCTACTGGATTATATCAAAATTTAAACATTAATTATCAATATTTAGGTTATTATTTAAAATGGGATCCACAAGAATGTTATTATTATGCATCAGAAAATACAGGATTTAAAGCTAATAATGAAAGAACCGAGGGTTCATACTCTAAATATAGTAGTATTGATGATAAGACAGATCCTTTTCATTATTATACCACTTTAATTAAATTTGGTTTAGGAAGAGCTTCATATGACGCTTCTCAGGAGATAAGGAATGAAAAAATAACAAGAGAAGAAGGAGTTGCACTTGTTAAAAAATATGATCAAGAATTTCCAAATAAATTTTTTAAAGATTTTATTGAATATATGTCTATTGACGAATCAGATTTTTTTAATACTATAGATAAATTTCGACCGCCACACCTGTGGATTAAGGAAAATAATGAATGGAAACTCAAGCACACAGTTCATAATTAACAAAATGGAACAAGAGAAATTAAATATTACATTTTTAAATTTAGCTGCTCAAAGTCCTTCTCTTGAATTAAATCTTGCATTTAGTGAGAAAATTCATAAAGAAAATAATAGGGAAAAACATGTATTATTCATGTGTGATAGAGCTTTAAAAAGTTGTTCAGTTAATGTGTTTAACAAAAAGAGTATATGTAATATATGTAGACATAAAGCAAAAAAAGGCTTTAAAGAATTTAATAAAAGAAACCCTAATTCAAAATTAATAAAAATATCAAGATCTGATTTATCCAAAAAAAAAATTGATTTTAAAATATTTAATAAAAATATTGAAAAAGAATTCCTCCTAGGAGTTCATTCAACAATAGGCTCTCAACTTAGATTGGAAAATATGGATTTATTAAATAAAAAATGGAAAAAAGTAGAAAAAGGAATGTTACAATCTTCCTATGGTCTATTCTCTTATTTTCATAATTTCTTCTCTAATAACAGAACAAATAACTTTGTTATATTCAACGGAAGATTAAGTTGTGCTAGACCATTAATTGAAGTTTCAAAAAAACATTCTGTAAATTATCACTTGTTTGATGCCGCTTTAAATGGAAAGGTACCAATGTATTCAACCAATGAAATGTTCCATTCAATAGAATTTGAAAAAAGAAATTCATTTATTACATATTTAAAATGGTTCAAGGAATCAAGAGATTTAGCTCAACAATATTTTCTATCAAAAATTAATAGAGTACCAATAAATGATGTTGCTTATACAAAAAACCAAGTTTCAGGCCACATTGACAAACATATAACGGCATTAAAAAAACCAATAATATCAATATTTGTTTCAAGTGATGATGAGTATAGATTTATTGGTTCTGATTGGTCACAATATAAAATTTTAGATCAAATAGATAGTATAAGACAGCTTGTGAAATCAAAATTATCAGATCAATATGATTTTGTAGTAAAAATGCATCCAAATCAAAAAAATATTCATGAGTCAACTATGAATAGGTACAAGGAGTTAGGTAAAGTGGTCGATGTACTTTTACCTGAGAGTTTTACAGATAGTTACGCCTTAATTAAAAAGAGTAAACTTATTATTAACTTTTGCTCTAGTATAGCATTAGAGGCCAACTACATGAGAAAACCTGTAGTACAAATCGGTCCTAGCTCATTCATGAAATTTTTGATTGCAAATATTGTTTATACTACGGATGAAGCAATTGATTTAATTCATAATAATAAATATAAAGTAATGCCCATAAGGGGTTCAATAATTTCTTTTACTTATTATATGAAACCATCATTTGAGTTACAGGCTTATAAATTTTTAGATGATGGAGTGTATACATATGGAGGAAAATCTTGTAGAGCTCCTCTATATTTAAGGCTCTTAGCCGTTCCTGCAAAACTTTATGTGCATATAATTAAGGGAAATAAAGAGATACTATATAATTTTAATATGTACTTAAAAAATTTAATTTTTGGTCAGACAAGAGTAAAATAAAATTATGAAAATATATGTAGATATAGATAACACAATTTGTAAAACAGATAGCACTAACTATTCAGATTCTGAACCAATAATTGAGAATATTGAGAAAATAAACAAATTATATAATGAAGGACATGAAATAATTTATTGGACCGCCAGAGGTTCAGTAACTAAAATTAATCATTACGATTTGACATTAAAACAGTTAAATTTGTGGAACTGTTTGTATCACAGCCTATCAGTAGGTGAAAAACCTTATTATGATTTACTAATTTGTGATAAGACAAAAAGAATTGAAGAACTTTAATAAATATTTATATGATAAATTATAAAAAACCAATAGTTGTTGCAGAAATAGGATGTAATCATATGGGTCAGTTAGATATAGCATATGAACTTATCAAACTTGCAAAAGAATCGGGTGCAAACTATGCTAAATTCCAAAAAAGAAACAACAAAGAGTTACTCTCATTAGATGAATATAATGCTCCTCATCCAAACCCAGTTAATTCATATGGATCTACTTATGGTGATCATAGAGAGAAGTTAGAGTTTGATATAGATACTCATTACAAACTTAAAGATTATTGTGAAAAATTAAGTATTGGATATTCTGTATCAGTATGGGATATAGTCAGCGCAAAAGAGATTGTAGAATTAAACCCTGAGTATATAAAAATACCATCAGCAATGAATAACCATTATGAACTATTGTCATACTTAGCAAATAATTATAATGGTCAGATTCATATATCGACTGGAATGACATATAAAAAAGAGTTAAATAGCCTAAAAAAAATATTTGAGGAAAAAGATAATCTGGATAAGCTAGTATTATATTCTTGTACCTCTGGGTATCCTATTGAAGCTAGCGAAGTCTGTTTGCTTGAAATATTTAAATTAAAAGACATTTTTAAGCAATCTATTAATGACTATGCTTTTTCTGGGCATCATAAAGGTGTTGCCATTGATATAGCAGCATATACACTTGGTGCCACTTGGATCGAAAGACATTTTACAAAGGATAGAACTTGGAAAGGAACAGACCATGCAGCTTCACTTGAGCCACATGGTTTATATAAGTTGGTAAGAGATTTAAATAACACTTACAGTGCCCTAAACTATAAAAACAAAGAGATAATTCATATAGAAAAACCTCAACGCGAAAAACTTAAGTTTAAACTCAAATAACTTATAATAAATACATTGTGATTAAATCTAATATTGTATTTCTATATGCAGAGTTAACACCTTATTTATTAGGATGTATTAATTATTATTGTGACAGAAATACTGAAAAAAAAATAATTGTAATATACCTTGATGTTTTTAAAAATATCAACCTTTTAACAAAAGAAAACCTAGAGCTAATACCCAAAAAAGATTTTAATGATTTAGATACATTAAAAGAATTTATAAAAAAAAGAAAACCACAAACTATAATAGTTTCTGGAAGAATGGACAGAGATTATCTAAAAGTAGCTAAACTTTTTAAAAAATCCTCAATTTTAGTAACTGTTCAAGACACAATGTATCAAAATACTTTAAAACAATTTATTCAAAGTTGTCTAAGCAAATACCTATATAAAAGTTACTTTGACAAGTTTTGGGGTGTTGGAATTTCCCAAACAAAATTTGCAAAGAGAATTGGGTTCAAGGACGATGATATAAAAGAAGGATTTTATGTTGCTGATGAAATTTTCTTTAAAAATAGTATTACTGTAAACTATGAGAATCATAACCATTTAAACTTTTTATTTATTGGTAGGTTAGCAAAAGAAAAAAATATTTTAAGATTGATTAGGGCTATTGAGCTAATTAATAAAAAATTTAGTACAAACCATAAGCTAAAAATAATTGGAGAGGGACTAGAATTAAATAAAATTTTAAAATTTAAGTCTGTGGACTACTTAGGTTTATTAACTCAAAAGGAGATCATTAATATTGCAAAGAAATGTCATGTTTTTTGTTTACCAAGCACATTTGAGCCTTGGGGTGTTGTAGTTCACGAAATGTCTGCAATGGGACTCCCAATTTTATCATCATCAAACTGTGGGTCTTCACAAAACCTAGTTATTAATGGATTTAATGGATTCCAGTTTAATCCATTTAGTATTAATTCAATATTTAAATCCATTAAAAAGTTTATTTCATTATCTGATGAAAAAAAAACAGAATTGAGTGTAAATTCAAAACTAGTTGCTGCAAAAATTAATCATAAAAATTGGAATAAAACATTAAACTCCTTTAAGTGAAAAAAATGAAAATAGGTATAGATGCATCAAATATAAGAACAGGTGGAGGTAAAAAACACCTTGAAGAGTTTGTCAAAAACATTTTGAATGAATTCAGTAATACTTCTTTTGTTGTTGTATCTAATGAAAAAATAATTTTATCATTTAAAAATTATGCATCTGTAAAATGCATTTCAAATCCATTACTAAACTCTAATAGTTTCCTTTCCTTTCTATCTCAACTTTTGTTTTCTAACTCCTATTTCAAAAGAAATAATTGTGATTTTGTATTTGTCCCCGGAGGGATTTTTCTTTCAAAATTTAAACCATTTTTTTCAATGAGTCAAAACATGTTGCCATTTGATTTAAATGAAACTAAAGGGTTCCCGTTAATTAAAAGATTAAAGTTTAGATTAATTAAAGTATTACAGATTAATTCATTTAATAGATCAAATGGAGTAATTTTTTTAACTGAATACTCTAAATCTTCAATATTAAAATTCTTAAATAAAAGAATTAATACTTCTGTAATTCCTCATGGTATAGATTCTTTTGATCAGAACTTGTACTCTTTAAACAGAAATAAATTTGAAATTCTTTACATTTCAGATTTTCTACCTTATAAACACAATTACAATGTTTTTAAAGCTATTTCAGAATTAATATATGAAGGGCATGATTTACATCTAACTTTAATTGGGAAAACAGATAATTCACAATATTTTAAAATGCTTAAGGCTTTTGAAGCAAAAGAAAATCTTAAAAATAATATTACAATTCTTGGTCAAGTTCCAAATGAAGAAATCTCTAACTTCTATAAAAATGCATCTCTTTTTTTATTTGCTTCGACATGTGAAAATTTACCTTTTATTATTCTAGAAGCAATTTCATTTGGGCTTCCTGTTATTACTTCAAATAAAAAACCAATGAAGGATTTAGTTTATGGTAACAATATTCTTTTTGATAGTGATGATATAAATAGCATCAAAGATGTTATAATGGCAAACTTAGATTTCAAAAAGTTGAAGGAAGTTTCAGAGAAAAATTATTCTATGTCTAAACAATATTCTTGGAAAAAGAATGCAATTGAATCATTGGATTTCTTCACTCAAAATTTATGATTTATTTAAATTAAAGAATAACTTATTATCTTAAAATTAAAATATATAAAATTGAATAAAACTAGTTGGATTGATGAAAGTGAATTAAATCAAATTGATTGGATAAAAAAATGTAATTCGGCATGTGATAAATGGAAAAGCAAAAACATGGACGAAATTTCTTTATTTTATTCATATTTTACTGTAAGCCAACATGAAAAATTTACAAAAGAAATATGTGAAAAAATAAATCTTGACCTAAATGGTGTTGGTTTAGAGATAGGTTCAGGACCAGGAATTCTATCTAATAGTTTGATAAAAATTTATAAGAATATTAAAAAAATATACTTATTGGAAAAAGCCCCTAATACTTTTTCATTAATGAAAAAGGTAGCTTTTGAAAATAATACATCAAACAAGCTTGAGTGTGTTATAGGATGTTTTAATGATCTTAAATTTCCTGCTAATTCTCTAGATTTTGTTCTTGATTTTGATTCAATTCACCATTCAGATGATTTTGATAAAACAATTATGGAGATTTCAAGAGTATTGAAGCCTGGAGGTGTTTTACTTTGTTTTGATAGAGCTCAACCTAATTATACATCTAAACAACAAATTAAAGATATGATTGATGTTGAATACTCAAAAGAGTATAAAATTGAGAATAATATTGATATAAATCAAAAATATACTAGAAGGATGGATGGAGAGCATGAACCAAAGCTGAGTGATTGGACTAATGCGGCTAAAGAAAATAATTTAGCATCAAAAGTGTTTATTTTTCATAAGAAAAGTTTTAGAGACTTTATTAGGGCTCTATATGGATTAATCACTCCTTATTTTCTAAAGAAAAAAATAAATAAAGGAATAAATATAACTACCCACTATCAAATATTATTTCATTATTTATTGATTAATAATATTGCTGGAATAAGAGTTTTCAATCTTGATTATATTTTAAAAAGTAAACGATCACCAAGAGGAAAAATGATTTTTTTATTTAAAAAACTTTAAGGGTTAATCTCTTATAATATAATCTTCATATAAATATTATGGATATATTTGTTTATATAACTTATTTATGAGTAAATTATTAATTACGGGTGGAACTGGTTCTTTTGGAAAGGCACTTCTCAATAAATATATTAACAGTAATAAATTTGATGAGATTAGAATTTTCTCAAGAGATGAAAAAAAACAAGATGATTTAAGACAAAAAATTAAATCAAATAAAATTAAATTTTACATTGGAGATGTAAGAGATAAATCGTCTCTAAGTTCAGCTGTAAAAGGTGTAACTTACATATTTCATGCAGCTGCTTTAAAGCAAGTTCCTTCATGTGAATTTTTTCCAATAGAAGCTGTTAAAACAAATATTTATGGCACAAATAATGTATTGTCTGTTGCAGAACAAAATAATGTTAAAAAAGTAATTGTTTTAAGTACTGATAAAGCAGCCTACCCTATTAATGCTATGGGTATGTCAAAAGCACTTATGGAGAAGGTTATGGTAGCTAATTCAAGACATTTAAATACTTCAAATAGTATTTTTTGTGGCACTAGATACGGTAATGTAATGGGATCAAGGGGGTCTGTAATTCCCCTATTTATAAAGCAAATTAGAAACAATGAAGATTTAACAATTACGAATCCTAAAATGACAAGATTCATGATGAATTTAAATAATGCTGTAGAGCTTGTAATGTTTGCTTTTGAAAATGGACAAAATGGAGAAATTTTTATCCAAAAATCACCCGCTGCTTCAATAGAGACCTTAGCAAATGCACTGATTGAAATTTTTGATTCCAAATCTAGAATAAAAAACATTGGAATAAGGCATGGTGAAAAAATGTTTGAAACTTTAGTGACTAAAGAGGAAATGTCAATGTCTCAGGACTTGGGTAATTACTTTAAAATATGTCCAGATGATAGAGATTTAAACTATGATAAATATTTTATTCAGGGTAAATCAAAAATTTCCAAAGATGAATATAACTCAAACAATACTAAACTTTTAAGTGTTGAAGAGATGAAAAATACACTTCTTAATCTTCAAGAAATTAAAGAAGCATTAAAAATTAATTAATCTCAATTGAAAATATTAATTTCTGGACATAATGGATTTATCGGAAGACACTTAGTAAGAATATTGAAGTTTCAAAAGTCTAGAATTGAAATTAGCTTCTTGGATAAAAATGACTTTAAATCATCTGATCTTCTCTCAAAGAAAATTTCAAAAAATGATATAATTTTTCATTTAGCAGGAATCAATAGGCACCCTAATGAAGAGCTAGTTTACAAAAACAATATAAAAATAAACAATCTTCTTCATTCAGCCTTGGATGATATTTCTTTCAAAGGAAAATTGATTTTCACTTCATCAACTCAAGAAAGGTTAAAAACCTTTTATGGTAAAGCAAAAAAAGAAGCAAGAATCAAATTTAAAAAACAATCTAAAAGATTAAATTATAAGTTTTATGGGATTATAGCTCCTAATATATTTGGACCTTTTTGTAAGCCTAATTATAATTCATTTATTGCTACATTTTCTAATCATTTAATTAATAATAAAACTCCAAAAATAACAGATGATAAAGAAGTTGATTTACTCTATGTGCATGATTTTGTTGATTCATGTGTAAAGCTTATAGATAATAAAATTGATAATTCATTTAATTTAAGAGAGACAAAAAGAATAAAAGTTTCAAAAGTTCTTTCAATGCTAATAAATTTTAATGAAACATATGTAAATAATAATAAAATACCAGCTATTGATTCTTATTTTGATTTATGTTTATTTAATACATTTAGATCATATCTTGATATTAAGAAACACTTTCCATTAAAATATATTAATCACAGTGATTCAAGAGGGTCATTTATTGAAACTGCAAGATTTTTTTCACAAGGACAATCCTCTGTCTCAATTACAAAGAAAGGAGAGATTAGGGGAAATCATCTTCATACACGTAAAATTGAACGATTTTCTGTTATTAGAGGAAAAGCAAGCATCAAGTTAAGAGAAACTTTATCCGACACTGTCTATGATTTTAATTTAGACGGGGATAAACCATCATACATAGACATACCTATATGGCATACACATAGTGTTGAGAATATTGGAGACGAAGATTTAATAACAATTTTTTGGATTAACGAACATTATGACGAAACCAACTCTGATACCTATCTAGAAAAAGTGTAATTTTATTGTAATTATGAATGCAAATAAAACTAAAGTATTAACCATAATTGGAACCAGACCAGAGATTATACGTCTATCGAGAATAATAGATAGACTTAATAAATCTAGTGTTATTGATCACACTCTAGTTCATACAGGTCAAAATTATGATAATTCTTTAAACGAGGTTTTTTTTAGTGATTTGAAATTACAAGAACCAGATGTATATCTTGAAGCAGCTGGAAATTCAGCGTCAGAAACTATTGGTCAAATTTTGATTAAAATTGAAAAAGTGATTGATAAAAATAATCCAGATGCAATTTTAGTTTTAGGCGATACAAATAGTTGTTTATCAGTTATAGTAGCAAAAAAAAAGAAAATACCAATTTTTCATTATGAAGCAGGTAATAGGTGCTTTGATCAAAGAGTACCAGAAGAAATTAATAGGAAAATAGTTGACCATATTTCAGATATTAACCTTACCTATAGTTCGATTGCTAAAAATTATCTTGTTAATGAGGGCTTTCCCTCAGATAGAATAATTAATATAGGCTCTCCTATGAAAGAGGTTTTAAGTTATTACATGCCTGAAATAAAAAAATCCAATATACTATCCAAATTAAATATTGAAACAAATAATTACTTTTTAGTATCATGTCATAGAGAAGAAAATGTTGATGATTCCAACAGGTTTAAAAAATTAATTTCTTCTTTAAATTATCTTGTAAAAAAGTATAATCTACCAATTATTTTTCCAATACATCCAAGAACAAGAAAACAGTATAATAACAGTGGTTTAAAATTAGATACACTCGTTAAACTTATTGAACCTTTAGGATTCTTAGATTATAATAAGCTTCAGATGCAATCTAAAGCTGTATTGTCTGATTCTGGAACAATATTTGAGGAGTCATCTATTTTAAACTTTCGCGCGTTAAATCTAAGAGAATCTCATGAAAGGCCTGAAGCTATTGAAAATGCATCTGTTATAATTACGGGGCTAAACCAGAACAAAATATCACAAGGAATATTAATGTTGGAGGATCAAAATGTTGGCACTAATAGGAATATTGATTTAGTAAATGACTATAATATTTCTAATATTTCAATAAAAGTTGAAAGAATCATCTTATCCTATATCGATTATGTAAATAGAGTGGTTTGGCAAAAAGAATCCTAGTTTATACAAATCACTTTTATCCCGAGCAATTTAAGATTAATGAAATTGTTGATTGGATTTCTTCAAAGGATTTTGAAGTTAGAGTAATAACATGTATTCCAAATTATCCAAAAGGAAAATTTTTTGATGGATATGGATTTAAATCAATTAAAAGTAATCATTATAAAAAGAATGTAATTGTTAACAGATTACCCTTAATACCAAGAGGAAACGGAAATTTTGTTTTACGAGCTTTAAATTACCTTACTTATTTTATTTCTACCTTTTTATTTACATTTTATTTAATTTGTTTCAAGAAAAAATATGATTATATTTTTGTTCATCATACTAGTCCAATTCTTATTGCAATTCATCCAATATTTTACGGATTGTTTTATAAATCTAAAAAATTCCTTTGGGATCTTGATTTATGGCCAGAGACTTTAAGGGCTATAAATGTTATAAAAAGACCTATTCTATTTAATATAATTGAATCTATCATTGTGTTTATATACAGCTTCTATGATAAAATTCTTATCGGATCAAAAGGTTTTGAGCAAATCGTTAAAAAAAGATTCGTAAAAGAAATTATATATTTTCCAAATTGGGCAGAGTCTGAAATTGAACAGAATAATATTGATTTCAAATTAGATTTAAACTTTTCTAAAGAAAATTTTATAATAATGTATACTGGTAATATAGGACATGCTCAGGGCTTTGATCAGATTGCAAAAACAATAAATGAATTGGTAAAACATAAAATCTTATGGATTTTTATTGGAGGTGGAAGTTATAAAGAAGATTTTGAGACCCTTCTAAAAAATTATAAAGTTTCCAAAAAATGTTTATTTATTGATCAGGTAAATATCTCTAAGATACCATCTTACGCCTATCATGCGAATGCTATGTTACTTACATTAAAAAATGATTATATCTTTACTAAAACAGTTCCAGCTAAACTCCAATCTTATTTGGCTTTAGGTAAGCCAATTATAGCATCTATTGCAGGCGAAGGAGCATCATTAGTAAAAAATTCACAATCTGGAATTGTAGAAGATACTTCAGATTATATCAAGCTTGCAGACTTAATACTAAGTTTTTCTAAACTTAAAAAAAATCAATTAGATAAAATAGGTGAAAATGGAAGAATGTATTATGATAAAAACTACAGAATTAAAATAAGAAAAAAACAATTATTAGATTTGTTTAAATAAGCTAGTCTTTTTTAAAAATTAGTTATACTTATAATTAATTATTTAAAATCTATTAACTTGTGTCTGATTAAAAAAAACATCATGAATGATCTTCTTGGTCTTAGCAATTTAGAACTTTCTTCTACTAGCCTTTCACAATTCTTAATTGGCTTTACATTAACAATTATTCTATCAATATTTTTAAAATATATCTATATTAACTTCTCTAATTCAGTATCAAATAAATCATTAATAGGTAATATTTTTCCACTTTTTAGTGTTTCAATCTTTTTAATAGTAATAACAATCAAATCTAGTATTGTTTTATCACTTGGTTTAGTTGGAGCTTTATCAATAATAAGATTCAGAACAGCTATAAAAGAAGCTGAGCAAATTATATATTTTTTAATTTTAACTGGTGTGTCAATTGCAACTGCAGCTGGGTCATACCTTTTCCCTATCATAATGTTGTTTTTTGTTTTTGTCTATAATTATTACCAAAAAAGTAACAAATCAAAATCTATTCATTCTGTAAATGATCAGTTAGTTATAACTTCAGAAAATATGACTAATGAAAATATTGACGAAATAGCTTTGCATTTGAATAAAACTGGAGTTAATGTTGAAATTCAAAGCATTAATAAAAAGGATAATTTAGTAATTGTGGTATTAAAACTTTCAGATTTTAACCTTGATCATTTAACTATTATAGAAACTTATCTTCAAAAAAATAAGTTAGTTAATAAAGAAATTCAATTTTTTTCATCAACTGAATGAAATATTATAAAAAATCTCCAAATATAATATCTAAATCATTAGTATTACTTTTTATATTTTTAATTATATCAATTGGATATTTTCAAAGAGAAATAATTCAAAGATCACTAATAACTGTAAATCTTGGATCATTATATGTGAAATTCTTAAATGAAAAGGCTGAAATAATAAACTTTTTTAAAGGGAATGATATTGAAACACTATCATTCTCAATGTCTCCTAACAATTATGTTAGATTACAAAAGGAAAGAGCTAAAATGGTTAATAATTTTATTTTTAACAATTCTCAGTGGTCAGGTAAAAATAATTACTATAAAACATTAATAACTGATGTAGAACAAGAAACTAAATCTGAAATCAGATTATTTGGATTAAATGCAGATCATTTTAGAGATGCAAATGGTCATAGCTTTAGAGTCAAATTTGATGGGAATAAGGGTTATGGAAAAAAGCAGGTAAACTTTTTGAATCCAAGATCAAGAGATTTTATTACTGACCCTCTTCTGAATATTATATACTCAAAACTTTATAATGGGATTGGAATAAAATATAAACCATATAGAATAATATTAAATAAAGCAAACTACGGTATTATGTTCAAAGAAGATTTCTTTGATAAATATTTAATTGAAGAAAATAAAATGAGAGAGTCGTTAATCTTTGAAATTGTTAATGATTCAATTCAATTTAATTACAAAGGTGAAAAAAATTCTCTTGATCTTATTGCATTTGAGATTGATCAATTATTTAGATTAGATTATGAATCATTTATGAGTAAAATTGACATTTCTAAACTCAAAGATTTAATGAAGTTAGGTCTTCTAATAAATAACGAACATCCATTTAGTGAAATTAATATGCATTGGTATTACAACCCTGTAACAGATTTATTTGAACCTACATTTAGAGAAGGGTTTGTGAATAAACTAGATAGTATAAACCTCTATAGAATAGCTAGTAATAATTCAATTATTAACAATTTTTATACAACTGAGTTTAGAGATCTAATTATTAGTGAATTAAAAAATGAAATAAGTGATATTGAAGAAATAATCAATAACGACTCAGATTATAATAATTTGAAGAAAAAAATGATTGGATTCTCAGGCCAAATATATAAAAGAGAAAATTTGATTAAGGAAAATATAAACTTTATAAAAAATTATTCCCTAGAACCCATCACTTTTATTGAAGAAACTTCGGAAACAATTACTATAAGTAAAAACACTATAATTAAAGATGACTTTATAATTAATCCTAATCAAGAGTTAATAATTGAACCTGGTGTAAAATTGATTTTAGATAATGCATATTTAAAAATTTTTGGTCGTTTTGAAGCTCGTGGAACAGATAAAAAACCAATTATAATTCAGGGAAAGGGAGAGCTTGGAACTCTATACTTTAATTCTCAAAAAGATATAATAATTGATAATGTTATGTTTAAAAACTTAACAAATAAGAAATCCAGTTTTGCTCAACCAGCTTCAATTACTTTCTACGAATCAGATTTTATTGATATATCTAATTCAATCTTTTCTAATAACTTGAGCGGAGATGATTATCTAAATTTCTTCAGATCTCAAAACGTTTCAATTAAAAATTCTCAATTTTTTGATATTTTAAATGATGCAATTGATTCAGATTTTTCATCCATCTCTATATTAGACTCTCAATTTAATAATATTGGGAATGATGCGGTTGATGGATCTGGAAGTTCTATAAATATTATAAACTCTGAATTTATCTCTATAAAAGACAAGGCTATTAGTTCAGGTGAAAATAGTAAATTTAGTGTTATTAATAGCTTATTTAAAAATAATGAAATTGGAATAGTATCGAAGGATGGCTCGTCTTTATATGCATCAAGGCTAAAATTAATTGGCAATAAACTCGACTTCACTTCATTTATAAAGAAACCTTATTTTGGGCCAAGTGAAACTTTTTTCGAGAATGTGGAGATTAAAAATTATCTAATTGAAAAAAACTCTATTATTATTGGAAAAGATTCTATAATGTATTCAACAAATGTGGAATCAAAACTGTACGGAAATATTTATGGAAAAGCTTCTGAATAAATCATATAGATATGAGCGAAAGTATGTTATAGAATTCAATTTTTTGTCATCATTTCTTTCTAATATATTATCATTAAATTTTCTGTCATCTTACCCAAATAGAAGGGTTAACAATATATATATAGATGATTATAATTTTTCTTCTCTCAGAGATAACTTTGATGGTTTATCTAAAAGAAGAAAATATAGAATTAGATGGTATGGAAATTCATTTGATGAATCAGATAAAACACTTGAAATAAAAAGTAAAAATGAATTTTTAAACTCTAAAAGATTCTATAAAATTAAATCAATGAAGTTAAACTGCATTGATGATGTTAATGATTTTTTCTTAAAATTTAAGGAGAAATTAAAAAAAGAAGAACTACAACTTATTTTAGGTAAAAGACCTACTTTATTCAATTCTTACGAAAGATTATATTTTGAAAATAAAATTGAAAAAATAAGATTAACAATTGATAAAGGTCTATTTTTCCATTCACCTATTACAAATATGAGTTATAATGAGAAATTTATTATTGTTGAAATAAAATATGATAAAGACGTTCCTTTTGTAAATTCATTGAACAAATTAAAATATACTAGATATTCAAAATATGTTAAAGGTACTTCTCAGACTACTTTTTCTGGTATTAATTACTAGTAATCTGTATTGTCAAAATGATAGTGAGAAAATATTATTTGTTGGCCACGCTTATGGCTCTCATTCTGTTGATGATAAAACTCTTGACCCATTATTTCTAGAATTTAATTCTAAGTATGGATTTAATTACGATGAAATTGTTTTAGGTGGAGACTTTATTTATGATTGCGATGACAATATTGAATATGAAAATTTTATACAATTTTATAATTTATATAAACCTAAACTTGTAATTGGAGGACATGATAACTGTGAAAAAATATTCAAACTTTTTCCTAATGAAAATTTAAACTTTCATAAAAATATTAATGAAACATTAATATTTTATATAAACACATCAATAGATTCAAATCAAGAAGTTCTTAATGTTTATAATTATATTGATCAAACTATAGAGTCTGAAAATGTAAAAGACATAATTATTTTTACTCATCAGTTAATTTTTTCAAAATCAGACTGGAATATTCGAGTAAACTCAAGAGGATACTATAATTACGGAAACTTGTTATATGATAAAATTTATTCGAAATACTACAATAGTCAATTAAACTTCTACTTTATATCAGGAGATATTGGAGCTTTTAAATTTACACCTTATGCTTACTATGATAAACTTAATAACTTCAATTTAATTGCTTCAGGACTTGGAAATGGATACAATTATATAGGAATCTTAATAGATATTTCAGACAATGTAAAAATTGAGTTTATTAATATTAAATCCAATAAAATTGAGAATATTAAAAAATATTCAAAATATTTAGTTCAATTATATCAATTTCCAAAACTCATTCTTTCGAAATTAAAAGATATAATTTATGATTTATAATGACTTAATATATTGGTATATTTGTTACCTAATAATTTGATTATGCGATTTATAAAAAAATACCTTGTTTACATATTGCTGTTTTCTTTTATTTCAATATATTTTTTAAGTCCTCCAATTGAAGGTTTTTTAAGAAAAAATATTCCAGAAAAAATATATTTAAGGATGAGTTGGGCTAAAAGTATTTTAACTAGTCAAGATTTTGGTTTTTATAAATATGAAATAAAACTTGGTGATCAATTTTCTGAAATATATAATTATATAAACAATGAGGATTTTCAATTTACTTTAAAAGAAAAAAGACTTAATGATAAAATTAATTTTTTTAAAATCCCACCACTTTTTCCAGCCCAAGATATAGATAGAACAAATTTAGCATATATAGATTTTTTTAAAAATGATTTAATTTACGCTTCAAAAAATGGTATCTTTTTTAGAGTGGTAATTGATAATCAGATAGCAAAATTCACTCCTATCAAGTCTAATTTATACAATTTTTTTGAAAAAAAAATTGTAGAAAAACGAGCTTCAATAAATTACTTTAATCCATTAACTGTCTCTAAATTTGGGATCAAAGATATTTTAGTAAATAATGATTATTTATATATATCTTATGTTGAAAACATAAATGAAAACAACTATAATACATCAATTCTAAAATCTAAAATTTCAGACACATTAGTATTTGAAAAATTTTATACTGGTCAAGGTTATGTTTCTAGTGATTATGAAGAATTCTATCCCATCCAATCTGGAGGTAGAATTGTAAAATTTAAAGAAGATTCTCTATTGCTATCTGTTGGTGACTTTAGAAAAAGGACTGAGGCTCAAAATTTAGATTCAGATATTGGAAAAATAATTGCAATTAGTAAGACAGATAGTGGTTCAAGAATTGTGTCGATTGGTCATAGAAACCCACAAGGTCTTGATTATTCTGATAATGGAGATTATATTATTTCAACTGAACATGGACCTGCTGGTGGAGATGAAATAAATTTAAATCTTCAACATAAGAATATAATTAATTTTGGATGGCCGATTTCCTCATATGGAGTTCATTACTTTAGTAATGCAGTAAATGATGATGGCCATGGTGGAGATATTGACAGAGTTATTGAAGACTCCCCAATTTATAAATCACATTCTGAATATGGTTTTGAGGAACCAATTAAATATTTTGATATTAGCCCAGGTATATCAGAAGTAAAATTCATAGACAGTAATGATAATGATTTTGAATTTATTGTTTCTACTTTAGGAACACATGACACTATAAAGAAGCCATTTATGAATCATCTTATACATTATAAATATAACTTAAATGATAAAAATTTAAAAACCATAAAAAAATATTATGTAGGTGAAAGAGTCAGAGATGTAATAATTAATAAAACACTTAATAAACTATTTTTTACTGGAGAGACAACAGGAATTATAGGTTTTATGGATCTTGATTAATAAATAATTCAATGAAAAAAATTTTAGTAACAGGTGGAGTTGGATTTATTGGCTCTAATCTAATAAAACATTTAAATCAATTAGATCATCAAGTTGTTTCATTAGATAATTACTCAACGGGAGATAAACAAAATGAAATACCTGGGGTTACCTATATTAATGATGATATAATTAACATATTTAAACTGGATAAAGATTTTGATATTTGTTTTCATCTAGCCGCTCAGTCTAGAGTTCAGCCTTCATTTGAAGATCCACAGGAATCTCTAAGAGTAAATGTTGTTGGTACTTCAAAAGTTATGGATTGGGCTCATAAAAACAAAGTCAAAGTTGTTTATGCTGGATCTTCGTCAAAACATCATGACCCATCCGACTCTCCATATGCTATGTATAAATTTTTAGGTGAGGAAGTCTGTAAATTATATAAAAAATCTTTTAAAGTAAATGTTGAAATTTCAAGATTTTATAATGTTTATGGGCCTGGAGAAAATATTGATGAAAAATTTGGTAATGTAATTGGAATATGGAGTTCGAAAATTAAAAAAAATGAACCAATCCCAATTGTTGGCGATGGTGAACAAAAAAGAGACTTTATTCATGTTTTTGATTTAGTAGATGGACTTATTAAAATTGCTAAAACTAATCTTATCCATAGTGATGCATGGGAACTTGGAACAGGAGTAAGCTATAGTGTAAACGAACTTTTTAATTTTTTTAAGGAAAAATATAATGTTAAATCGATAAATACTCCAGATCAACCAGGTAATTATAGAAAAACACTAAGAATTAATGATGATGCACTAAAATTGTTGAAGTGGAAACCTAATGACAGATTAAAAAGTCATATTGAAAATTTAAATCTATGAAAAAAGTACTTATCACGGGTGGAGCAGGCTTTATAGCACATCATTTAATTTACTTTTTATTAAAAAACACGAGCTGGGAAATTGTTTCTTTAGATAGGCTTGACTACAGTGGAAACCTTAACAGGTTAGACCACATTATGTCTGAACTTCCAGAAAGTCAAAGAAAAAGACTTAAAATAGTCTTCCATGATCTAAAATCTGAAATTAATCCATGGATAAAAAAAGAAATAGGAAACGTAGATATTATTCTACATTTAGCTGCAGGATCTCATGTAGATAGAAGTATTGACTATCCAATGGAATTTGTCTTAGATAATGTTGTTGGGACTGCTAATATACTTGACTTTGCACGTTTTATGAATGATAAACAAAAGCTAGAGAGATTTATCTACTTTAGTACAGATGAAGTTTTCGGCCCGGCACCTAAAGGAGTTGATTATGAAGAAAATGATAGATACAATTCTACAAACCCATATAGCGCAACAAAGGCAGGTGGTGAAGAATTGACGGTTGCATATGAGAATACTTATGGATTACCTGTATATATAACCCATACAATGAATGTGTTTGGAGAGAGACAACATCCTGAAAAATTTATTCCTATTTGTATAAAAAAGATCAGAGATGGAGAAAGTATTACTATCCACTCTGATAAGACAAAAACTATACCAGGTACACGTCATTATATTCATGCGGAAGATGTAGCTGAAGCAATTTATTTTTTACTCACGAACAAAATCAACATTGAATTTGATTATGGAGGTGCTAAATGTCCAAAGTTTAATATTGTTGGTGCTCAAGAAATTAATAATTTAGAACTTGCTCAAATAATTGCTGATTCTCAAGGAAAAAATTTAAAGTATGAGATGGTAGATTTTCATTCGTCCAGACCAGGTCACGACTTACGATATTCTCTTTCTGGTGACAAAATGAAGAAATTAGGGTGGGAACCATCTATTAAGTTAACAAATAGAATAAAACAGGTTGTAGACTGGTCGTTAAAGAATAAAAATTGGATTGAACTATAAAGCCTAATAAATATTGTATATTTTAATAATTAGTTTAATTTTGCAATTCAAAAATTAATAATGTACGCAGTAGTTGAAATACAAGGCAGTCAGTTTAAGGTTGAAAAAGACCAAAAACTTTTTGTAAATAGAATTGATGCAAAAGAAGGATCAAAAATTTCTTTTGATAACGTATTACTCTTAGATGACGGAAAGAAAGTACAAGTTGGTAAGCCAAATTTATCTGGCACATCAGTTGAAGCTAAAGTTGTTGCTCATATAAAAGATGATAAAGTAATTGTCTTTAAAAAGAAAAGAAGAAAAGGTTATAAAGTTA
>JBELHE010000003.1:32366-36028 GCA_042091575.1 Cryomorphaceae bacterium | reverse complement strand
ATGGAAACTGTTAACTAGAGGGTTTATTTGGGCTTGTAGATAGTGATTTAAAATTCAATATTTCTAGACTATTTAGTTTTTTAAATTTTCCTCTGGGCACCTCAAATTTATCTAAATTTAAAATCAAGACTCTATCAACTGAATTGTAGTTGTAATTACGTAATTCATCAAATAATATTTGCTGGCTCATAATTAAAATTTTAATCGCTGCACAATTATCTTTCAAAAAATTAATTTCACTAACCTCATCAATATTATTTACAAAATCAGATAAGAGATTTTTTTGGTTTTTTTCAAGGGTCAACTCAAATTTCACATCATATAGAACGGAAATGTATTTTTTTCTTAATTCATAATTAAATTTTTTATCATCATAAAAAAGGACTAAACCAGAGCAATCAGAATTAATATCTAAGCAGGAATAATTATTATTATAATAAAAATCATTCAAAAAAAGTTTGAAATGTTTAGGGATAGAATTTAAATCAAGATCTTTTGGCTTATTATAAAGTATATAACCAGAAGATTTAATTGTAATTAATTTATTTTTTAAAAAAACTTTGTCATCATTTCTAAGATCAAAAAAAATATCTGTTATTATAACCTTGTTTACTTTTACTTGTTTATTCAAAATAAACTTTTCAGCATCTTTTTTAGAGTTGGTATAATATTTTGAAATGAATTTATTTAGTTTCACAAAAGTTAAAATCTATAAACAATTTTGAAATTATATTTATTTAATAAAAGCTCTGTTTTTTTTAAGTCTTTAGAAAAACCCAAAATAAAACCACCTCCCCCAGATCCACATAATTTAAGAAAATAATTTTCAGACTTTAATCCCCTTTCCCAAACTTCATAAAATTTATTAGGAATAACCATTTTAAAATTATCAAAAACAATTCTTGATAATTTTTTTATACAAATTTCTAAATTTTTATAGTTTCCCTTTATAAAAAACTCTACACATTTATCATTTAAATCAATAAATTTATCCTCAAATACTTTTTCAAAGCTTTTGTTTTTCATTGCCTTTAAAAATTGACCTACAGAATTCTCTGTATTACTTGAAATTCCACTATCAATTAAGAAAAACCCCCTATTTCCATTATTATTTTCTGAGAGAGTTTTAATATTTATTATTTCTTTTTTTGAATTAATTAAAATTGGTGAATTTAAATAACTATTTAGTGGATCTAATCCAGATGATTCACCATGAAAAAATGATTCCATGATTGAAAAAGTATTTTTTAATAAAAAAAAATTTTTAGTTTCTATATTTTTTAATGTTGATACTTTTTTAATAAAATACTTATCATAAAGAGCAGCTACTAGAGCCCCACTACTTCCAATTCCGTAACCAATTGGAATAGAGCTTTCAAAATATAAACCAGATTGAATATCAGATTTAAATTGTTTGAGATTAAATTTATTTTTAATTGTATTGGAATTTAAATATTTATAAAAATCAATTAAAATATCGTTGGACTTTTTAACTTTTATATTACTTATATCACCAAGACTCAAAAATCCTTTGTACTTGTGATATGGAATTGATATCCCTCTTGAGTTTTTTAAAATTCCGTATTCACCAAAAAGTAATATTTTAGAATAGAAAAGTGAAGAACTCATTAATTAAATTTAAATTTTTTGTGGACCTAAACCAATTTCATCATTTATATACATACCACTATTACAAAATTGAATCAAAGATTTTTGTATAAAGGACTGAACTTTTTCAAATGAATTTTTTGGATATAAAAGGTGAACATTAGCCCCAGCATCTAACGTAAAACAAACTTTAACTCCAGTTTTTTTTCTATACTCTACAATAGAATCAATAATCTGAATCGTATTAGGTTTAAATAAAATAAAATTTGGACTCGATGTCATCATAAGAGCATGTAATGTTAGTGCTTCTTTTTCAACAATTTCAATAAAAGAATCTATATCATTTGTGTCAATGGAATCTTTAAGTTTAGAAAAATTTATGTGAGATTGGGATATTCTTTCTTTTTTGAATATGTGATTATCCATTAATTTGTGTCCTAGTGTACTAGATACTTTTTTAGTTCCACGATCAACAATTAGTATAGAATCACAAAATCTTGGAAAATCACTATTTGAGTTTATAACTGGAATGGCATAATGATCAGAACTGTTTTTATACAATTCTGTTTTCCCCCAACAACTTATCTCTCCAAAAATACTTCGTGATGCGCTTCCCGATCCAAGTCTAGATATAAAGGATGCTTTTTGATTAAAATTTTTTTTACAAACTAAATCAGAATAGAAACTTTCTATCTCGGTTAAACAAAGTGCTATAGAACTAAACGCAGATGCAGAGGATGCAATGCCACTACTGTGTGGGAATGAATTTTTAGAATTGATTGTTAAACTTAAATTATTTAAGCTTGGAAGAAATTCAATAATTCGGGAAAAAAAGGAGTCCAATTTTGGAATAAATTCAGGCTTTCTTTTGTTTTCAAAATAAAAATCGTAACTAAATTTCACTGAATCTTCAAATTTGATTGTAGTTGTTGTATGACACTTATTTAAAGTAAAGCTAATTGAAGGGTTTAATGGAATTTGATTTTCTTTTTTACCCCAATACTTAATCAAAGCAATATTTGAAGGTGATTTCCAGGTAACTTCAGTTTTATCATGGTTCATTCCAAGTCTATTTTATGGAATTAATTTCAATTTTTTTTGGAGACTTAACTGATCCATCAAATCCCTTTATCCCTGAGATAGTAGTGTATTTTAAAGTATTTCTTTTTTCAGGATTAATAAGACTGTAGGCGCTATGGCACATAATTGCAGCTTCATGAAATCCTGAAAGTATTAATTTTAATTTTCCTGGATAAGTATTTATGTCTCCAATGGCATAAATTCCTTTAACATTAGTGCTGTAATCTTTAGAATTATCAACAACTATTGCATTCTTATCAATATTTAATCCCCATTGTTTAAAAATATCCATTTTTGGAACTAGACCATATAATGGAATTATGAAGTCGGTTTTAATATTTAAACTGGAATTATTATAGTTTAAATCTACACTTTCAACACATTCTAAACCATTAATCTTAGTTAAACTTGCTGGTGTTAAAACATTTACTACACCCTCATCTTTAAGTTTTTGAATTTTAGTGACCGATTCCACAGCCCCTCTAAATTCATTTCTTCTATGAATCAATGTGACCTTTTTTGCTGTTTTAGAAAGTTCAATAGTCCAATCCAAGGCTGAATCACCACCACCTGAAATTACAACATTTTTATTACTGAAAATTTCTTTGTTAACTATTTTATACTGCAATCCTTTATCTTCAAATTTTAATATATTTTCAATATTTGGTTTTCTAGGTTCAAAATTTCCAAGTCCCCCAGCTATTACCAAAATTTTACCTTTGACTTGAGTATCTTTGTTAGTAGTAATTATAAAGCCGTCTTTTTCTTTTAGAAGTTTTTCAGCAGTCTCACCAAACGTATAAGTTGGACTAAAGGGTTTTATTTGCTCAAGAAGCTTGTTAACTAAATCACCTGCTAAAATTTCAGGGTATGCTGGAATATCATAAATAGGTTTTTTTGGATATATTTCTGAACATTGACCACCGGGCTTGCCAAGTGAGTCGACTATATGACACTTCAGTCCTAATAGTCCC
>JBELHE010000003.1:20451-32356 GCA_042091575.1 Cryomorphaceae bacterium | reverse complement strand
TAGTCCCGCTTCAAAAACAGTAAAAAGACCTGTTGGACCAGCTCCAATAATTATAATATCAGAATTAACCATTAAATACTTATAACTTCTTTGATTTCAGGGACATACTTTTTAATTGTCATTTCAACTCCATTTTTTAAAGTCATTTGATTAACAGAACAACTAATACAATTTCCAAGTAATCTCACTTTAACTATATTCTTTTCTAATGAGACAAGTTCGATATTACCACCGTCACTTTGCAGAAATGGTCTAATTTCATTTAATGCTTTTTCAATCTTAATTAATTTATCACTCATAATTATGAACAACCCGCCATTGTTTTTATTTTAACGATCTCGGTGGGGGGAAGATTTGTATTTCTTTCAGTTAAATTTATTATCATATTTCTTGTAATGTTATCAAACATCTTACTTACTTCTGTGTCTTCTTGTAATGCACCTGGCCTACCAATATCACCTGATTCTCTAATACCCTGAAAAATTGGAACCTCACCAATAAATGGAATTTTAAAATCCTTCGCAAGATTTTTAACTCCATCTTTCCCAAAGATATAATACTTTTTTTCTTTTTCATCAGGCGGTTTAAAATATGACATATTTTCAATTAAACCCAAAATTGGAATATTAATATTTTCTTGCTTATACATTGAGATCCCCTTTCTTGCATCAGCTAATGCTACTATTTGAGGAGTACTTATAACAATAGATCCATTCACAGCTAATTTTTGAATTATACTTAAATGAATGTCTCCTGTTCCAGGGGGTAAATCAATCAAAAGAAAATCTAATTCTTGCCAATCTGCATCAAAAATTAATTGATTTAAAGCTTTAGTAGCCATTGGACCTCTCCAAATTACAGCCTGATCAATGGATGTAAAAAATCCAATAGATAAAATTTTTACTCCATAACTTTCTAATGGTTTCATTTTTGACTTACCATCAATATCAACAGCCAACGGTTTTCTTCCAACAAGATCAAACATTATAGGCATAGATGGGCCGTAGATATCTGCATCTAAAACACCTACTTTAAATCCCATTTTTGAAAGAGTTACAGCAATATTGGCCGTAACGGTGGACTTTCCAACACCTCCTTTTGCAGATGAAATAGCAATGATATTTTGTACATTATTTAACTTAGAACTTGAATCTTTAATTTGAGTTACTTTAGGCTTAAAATTAAACTTAAAAGTTAGTTTTGAATCGAAGTTCAAGGATAATACATTTGTAATCGAGTTTTTAGCTTCAGTTTTTGATTTATGAGTAAAATTCTCAATTAATAGGTCAATAGTAACCTCATCTTCAAATTTATTAATGTTAACTATTTCAAGAGAGGGATTTAAATCATTAATTAATGACTTTATTTTTTCTTTATTAAATAATTCTTTTTGCATTTTAATTAAACAAATTTAAGCAATAACAAAAAATTAAATATTAGGATCCCAAAAATGATTTTTAAAATTGACAATTTTATCATTTTTTACTTCCACACCTTCATTGTTCAATAATTGTTCCATTAATTTAATTCCAAAAAAGTGATTTTTTCCAGTTATGATTCCATTTCTGTTTACTACTCTGTGAGCAGGTATACTTTGATCATTGTGTGACGAATTCATTGCCCAGCCAACAGTTCGTGAAGAACTTGGTGAACCTAAAAATTTAGCTATTGCTCCGTAAGTTGTAACTTTTCCAGGTGGTATTTTTCTTACTATTTTATATACCTTTTGAAAAAAAGAAACTTTGTTCATTTAATATAAAATGATAAATAAGTAATTTTTTTATTTTTCTTAAGGAATATTTTCTCGTAATGAGTTTTAATATTAATTACTTCCTCAGGAGCATTTTTATTTGAATAAATATCATGATTAGATTTTATTATATCAAGTTTTAAACCCTCAATTAAACCTATAGTGTAACCATGTAAAAATTCACTATCTGTCTTTAAGTGAATAATACCATTAGGCTTAATGATTTTTTTGTATTTTTTTAGGAAATTTAAATTAGTTAATCGGTGCTTTTGTCTTTGAGTTTTAATTTGAGGGTCAGGAAAAGTAATCCATATCTCACTAATTTCATTTGTTGAGAAAAAAAGTTCTATGAGTTCAATCTGGGTCCGGATGAAACAAGCGTTATTTATATTATTTTCCAATGCATATTTAGCTCCAGCCCAAATCCTAGCCCCTTTAATGTCAATTCCTATAAAATTTTTTTTAGGATATTTTTTTGCTAAGTAGCAAGTATACTCGCCTTTACCACAGCCAAGTTCCAAAATTATGGGATAATCATTTTTGAAATATTCATTCCAAAAGCCTTTGAATTTAAAATAATTATTAGTCAACTTTGTTCTAACTGGCTGAAAAAGATTATTGAAGGTCAGGTTCTCCTTGAACTTTTTTAATTTATTTTTACTTCCCAAAAAAATATTTTTAAATGTAATTATTTTGCCTTATCTATTGTAAAGGAAAATTCAGAACCAACTCCAAAATCACTTTCTACATAAATTTTTTCATCATGAGCATCAATAATATGCTTAACTATTGCCAAGCCCAGTCCTGATCCTCCACTTGTTCTATTTCCGCTTTGATCAACCCTATAAAACCTTTCAAATAATCTATCTATATGGTTCTGATGAACTCCAATTCCATTATCAGTGAATCTTATAATCATTTTATTTTCAACCAAATCTTGAATTACTATTTCCGTAGTTCCATTTTCCCTTCCGTATTTAATAGAATTTTCAACAAGGTTGGTTACAACTTGTTCAATTTTTTCTTTGTCAGCATTAACATTTAATGGCGGATTATTTTCATGTTCTAAAATTAATTTAATATTTTTTTTCTTTGCGTTTATATCGAGCATTTCTATTGAGTTTTGTAGTAAATCAACAATATCAAAATTTGATTTTTTTAAATTATTGTCACCAGTTTCTAATTTGGTTATTAGGTCTAAATCTTTTACAATTAAACTTAGTCTTTCGATTGATTTAGCAGCAATTTTTAAATATTTTTTATTAATGACTTTATCGTCAATAGCACCATCAAATAATGTAAGTATATAACTTTGACTAGTAAAAAGAGGCGTTTTTAATTCATGTGCTAAATTTCCAATAAATTCTCTTCTAAAACTTTCTTTCTCTCTCATTTCACTTAATTCAATTTTTCTTTTATCATCTAATTGCTTGATTTCATCAATCAATTCATCCATATTTGTAGTAACAGTTTTGTTTAGATTAATATCTTTAGAAAATAATTGATCAGAGACTTCTTTAATCCTCCTATTTAAAAAATATTTTACAAAAAACGATAATGAAAGATAAATTAAAGTTGTGAAAAGAAAGTTGTAAAATAAGAAGTTAATTAATTTTAATTCAAACCCAAATAAAGTTAATGTAACTAATAATAATGATGAAACAAATAAAGAAAACAGTCCGACCTGCGCTCTTATTTTGTTTTGTATAGACATGTTATAATTTAAATTTATATCCTACCCCCTTAATTGTTTTAATATTTTTATCACCAATTTTTTCTCTAAGTTTTCTTACGTGAACATCAATAGTTCGATCACCAACAACAATCTCAGATCCCCATACTTTTAACATAATTTCATCTCTAGTGAAAACTTTTCCAGGTTTTGATAGTAATAAGTATAATAATTCAAATTCTTTTCTTGGTAAATTTTTTTCTTCTTTATTTACGGTAACTAAATAAGAGTCTCTATCAATTTTAATTTCACCTAAGTCAAGTATATTACTTGAATTTATAGAAGAATTTAAGCGTTTTGCAATTGAAGAAATTTTCTTTAGTAAAATTTTAGGTTTTACAGGTTTATTAATATAATCATCAGCCCCAGCATCAAACGCTGCAATCTGAGTAAAATCTTCACCTCTAGCTGATAAAAAAATAATTCTAGTACTTGACAGATTTTTTATTTCCCTAATTTTAATACAAGCTTCAATTCCATCCATTTCAGGCATCATAACATCTAATAAAATAACATCAGGAATAAATTTCTTAGCTTTTTTAATAGCTTCTATACCATTAGATGCACTTTTAACTTGAAAGCCTGAATTAACTAAATTATAATTTAAAATTTCAATTATTTCTGGGTCATCATCAACAATTAATATCTTAATAGACATTTTTTTCATTATTTTGTTAATATAACAAAAAATAACGCTTTAAAAGTTAATAAATTGTGAATTTAGACATAATAAACTCAGAAAAATTTGAGTCATTTGCTCTTGAAATATTTAACTACCAATTTAAAAACAACCTCATATACCAAGATTATTGTAAACAATTAAAAATAAATTCAAGAAAAATAAAAAGTATTGAAAAAATTCCATTCCTGCCAATATCTTTTTTTAAATCTCACAAAATAGTATCTAATAAAAAAAAAATAAAAAAAATATTTACCAGCAGTGGAACTGGTGGAACAGAAAGTTACCACTACGTTACAGATTTAAATTTATATGAAAAAAGTATAAGGTCATGTTTTAAAGAATTCTACGGTGAATGTTCTTCTTATGCTTTTTTGGGAATTACTCCCAAACCGGAGGAAAAACCTAATTCTTCCCTCATTTACATGATAAATTATCTTATTAATAATTCTATTTATAATGAAAGTTCTTTTATTGATAATGCAGATGATCTAATAGAAAAAGGTCACTACTTTGAAATGAAAAAAATCAAATATATTGTATATGGCCTTTCATATGCTTTAATTGATATTTTAGAAAAAGGTAACTTTTCGTTAAAAAATTCTATAATAATTGAAACTGGTGGAATGAAGGGAAAGAGAAAAGAGATTTCAAAAAATGAACTACATAGTATTTTAGCAAAAGGTTTTAAAACACAAAAGATAAATTCAGAGTATGGTATGACAGAGCTACTTTCTCAGAGTTATTGCAATTCTAACTTAATTTTTAAAACTCCAGTTTCAAAAAAAATATTAATTAGAGATATTAATGATCCCTTTAAAATATCAAAGTATGGTAGAGGTCCCATTAATATTATTGATTTAGCAAATGTTAATTCTTGCTCTTTCATAGCAACAGATGATTACGGAATTATAAATTCTAATGGTTTTAATTTACTAGGCAGATTAGATGAGTCTGATTTAAGAGGATGTAATCAGATGTTAATTTAAAATCAATAGAGAATATTTCTTTTTTCCTCTTTGAATAACCAAATATTTATTATGTATTAAATAAATAGAAGATATAGATTTTTTAGAATCGATTTTTTCTTTATTAATTAAGACTGAATTTTCTTTTAAGGCTCTAATCACATCAGATTTTGAATTAAATAAAGGGGAGAGCATAATAAGTTCTGTTATTGATGTGCAAGCACTATATTCAGTAAGAGATATTGAATTATTTGGGACACCCTCAAAAATTTGTAGAAAAGTTTCTTTATCGATATTAGAAAAACTTAAATCTTTATTTTTTGAAAATAATATTTTAGAGGCATCGATTACTTTTTGTAAATCCTTTTCTGAGTGAACCATTTTAGTAAGTTCTGATGCAACAAATTTTTGTAAGATCCTTTCATGTGGATTTATTTCATGTTGTCTTATTAATTTATCAATAAAATCTTTAGTTTGAAATGTAAAAATTTTAATATATTTTTTTGAATCCTCATCTGAAGAATTTAACCAATATTGATAAAATTTATAGGGTGAAGTTTTATTTTTATCCAACCAAATATTACCATCCTCAGTCTTACCAAATTTAGTACCATCAGATTTAGTTATTAAAGGACAGGTCATTGCACAAGCCTTTTTCCCAGTTTTTTTTCTGATTAATTCAACACCTGATGTTATGTTACCCCATTGATCGCTCCCCCCCATTTGTATGGAACATTTAAATTTTTTGAATAAATAATAAAAATCATAAGCTTGAAATAATTGATACGTGAATTCAGTAAATGACATACCGTCAGAATTATCACTTGTCAACCTTTTTTTGACTGACTCTTTAGAAATCATATAATTTACTGTTAAAGCTTTCCCAAAATCTCTAAAAAATTCTATAATATTTAATTTATTATTCCACTCGTAATTATTTAAAATAATTGCAGAATTATCAGAATCATTGAAATTTAGAAAATTAGAAAATTGGGCTTTAAGTAATTCAATATTATCATCAATAATTTCTTGACTTAACAAATTCCTTTCTTTAGATTTTCCTGATGGATCACCAATCATACCAGTTGCGCCTCCAATAAGTATAATTGGCTTGTGGCCATAATTTTGAAAATGTTTTAAGATTATTAATTGTACTAAGCTGCCAATATGTAATGAATCAGATGTTGGATCAAAACCAATATAACCTACCCTGTTTTTTTGTTTTAATTCATCCTCAAAAGAAGGTGTTATATCTTGGATTAAACCTCTCCATTTTAATTCTTCAATAAAATTCATATAATTAACTCAAATTTATTTAATTGATAGCATTATTTAATGAATCTTTTAATATTTTTAATTTATCACCAATACCAGAGTATATTCTTAAATAACTCTTTGGGTTTTTGGTATAAAAATTATTACTCTTTACAAAAATAACACAATCTATTTTATGTTTTTTAAATAATGAAGAATCCCTAACTGCAAAATAATTATAATTTGCCTTATTTGTAAATCCTCTACTTGAATTTATTAGGTTTACGTCAAAAAGAAAATCAATCATTTGATCCTCACTCATAATATTTTCAACACTATTAGTGTTGGTACAACCCAAAAAAATTATTAAAAAAAGAAGTAATATTTTAATTTTCATTAGTTGAACTCAATTTTCATCCCAAGTTTCGAATCATTAATTTTTCCATGATCATAAGCAAGATGTCCATTAACAAAAGTATGAGTTATAATGGAATTAAAGGTATCACCTTCAAAAGGGGACCAGCCACATTTATAGAGAATATTTTTTGAGCTAATAGTTTGAAATTTATTAGGGTCTAAAACTACTAGATCTGCATAATAACCTTCCTTTACAAATCCTCTTCTATTTATGTTAAATATAGTAGCTGGATTGTTACACATTTTTTTGACAATTTTTTCTAAACTTATTCTCTTATTTAAAAAATGTTCAAACATTACAATTAATGAATGTTGAACTAAGGGCCCTCCACTTGGGCATTCAAGGTATTTTCTTTGCTTTTCTTCAATTGTATGAGGAGCGTGATCAGTTGCAATTATGTCAATTTTATCAGAGTTCAATGCATCCCATAAAGCATCTTGATCTAACTTTGTTTTTATAGCAGGATTCCATTTAATTAAAGATCCTTTTTTTTCGTAACTAGAGTCATTAAATGTTAGGTGATGAATGCATACTTCAGAAGTTATTTTTTTATTTCCCAAATTTATATTTTCAAAAAGTTCGGATTCAACTTTAGTCGAAAGATGAAAAACATGTAGCCTTGAATTACATTTTTTTGCTAATTCTATAATTTTAATTGTTGATCTCAAACAAGCTTCTTCAGATCTTATTATTGGATGAAATTTAAATGGTATATCATTGCCGTATATTTTGATATATTTTTCTAAATTATTCTTTATTACGGATTCGTCTTCACTATGAACTACTACAGGTACTTTAGAAAATCTCATAATATTCTCAATAACATCATAATTATCAATAAGCATATCACCGGTTGATGATCCAAGAAATAATTTAATTGCAGGGATTTGATTAAAATCTAGTATTTTTATTTGATTTAAATTGGAGTTAGTTCCTCCAAACATAAATGAATAATTAGCTATTGAGTTTTTGGAAGCAATCTCAAATTTATTATTTAAATTTTCAATAGTAATTGTCTGTGGGATTGTATTTGGCATTTCAAAATAGGATGTCACACCACCTGCAACTGCAGCTCTAGATTCAGAAAATATAGAACCTTTATGGGTTAGTCCGGGGTCTCTAAAGTGTACCTGATCATCAATTAAACCGGGAAATAAAAATTTTCCTTCACCATCAATAATTTTAAAGTCAGGACTTATTTTAATATTATGATCAATTTTTTCAATAAACTTATCAATTATAAGTACATCGAGTTTTTTAATTTCATGCGAGCTAATAACATTTATATTTTTAATTAAAAATTTCATTATTAAACTTTAAAAAAAATATTTTTTAATTTCATTTTAATTAATCCGAAAATAGCTTCGGGAATAATTGATTTATTCATTTTTGATTCACCTTTTGTTCTGTCGGTAAAAATTATTGGAATCTCAAATAGCTTATATTTAAGAACATAAGCTTTAAACTTCATTTCAATTTGGTAAGCATAGCCATTAAATTCAATTCCTTTTTTCATAATTTCTTTGATAACAATAGTCTTGTAACCTACATAACCCGAGGTTAAATCCATAACAGGAACTCGGGTTATAAAACGAGCATACCAAGAACCAAAATAAGAAAGTAACACTCTTTGAATAGGCCAATTAACGACGTTAACGCCTGTAATATATCTTGAACCAACAACTAAATCTACACCATCATCTATAAGAAAAACTTTCATTCTCAATAAATCTTTAGGATTATGAGAAAAGTCTGCATCCATTGTATAAATATTTTTATAATTATTTATTTTATTATTGATCTTTGATAGCGCCCATTTAAATCCATCAGAATAAGCTGACCCAAGACCTAACTTATATTTTCTTTTTAAAATAAATAATCTATTAATATTTTTTTTTATTTTTTTTTCTACTAATTCCCAGGTTTTATCCTTTGAATTATCATCAACAACAAGAATATGAAAATTTGAGTCTAATGAAAAGATTTCATCAATTAAATCAATAATATTATCACACTCATTATATGTTGGGATAATTATTAATGATTTTGTTGCAGTCATATTATAAAATTATAATTTAATTTTTATAGAGCTATACAAATCTAATCAAGATTAATTCAAAAAAAACTAAATGAATTTGTAAATTTGCCAATTCAATTTCTATTTAGAAAAATGAAAGTTAAATCAATTTTGGTATCTCAGCCTGAGCCTGAACTTAAAAATTCACCATATAACCAATTAATTAAAAAATGGAAAATAAAAATTGATTTTATACCCTTTATTCACGTTGAAGGAAAAACAAGTAGAGAAATTAGACAGCAAAAAATAGATTTATCTAAATTCTCGGCCATTATTTTAACTAGTAGGAATTCTGTTGATCATTTTTTTAGAATTGCTGAGGAGATGAGATATCCAATTCCTAATGCACTTAAATATTTTTGTTTGTCTGAAGCTGTTGCTTTTTACTTACAAAAGTATGTAGTTTACAGAAAGAGAAAAATTTATGTAGGTGGAAGAACATTTAATGAATTAGCTGATATTATTTCAAAATATAATGAGGAAAATTATTTAATCCCAGCCAGTAATGTTTTGTCTCTTAAAATTGAAGAAAGGCTTAATGAGTTGGAAGTTAGATGGACAAAAGGTGTGTTTTACAATACTGTCGTGAGTGACTTATCTAATTTAAAAAATGTTTACTATGATATATTAGTATTTTTTAGTCCATCAGGCATAGAATCATTATTTAAAAATTTTCCTGATTTCAAGCAAAATAAAACAAGAATAGCTGTTTTTGGAAAAAACACTGTCAAAGCTGCTCTAGATTCAGGTTTAAAAATCGATATTGAAGCCCCTCTACCTAAGATACCTTCAATGTCAAGAGCTTTAGATTTATACATTGAAAAAGCTAATAAGTCTAAATCTTAAATTTAGATTCAAAATTATCCATAAATTTTTTAAAATCCTCTTGTGATTTAATATCATTATAAGCTTCGTTAGAAAATAAATTTAAATAAATCTCAATTTGATTTGGGTTAAGATATCCAGTAATTGGAGCTATTGGATTTGAATCTTTGTCAAAAAAAACTACTGTTGGATATCCTGAAACACCAAGAAATCTTGCAAAATCGTGAGTAGAATTTCTCTTATTAATTAACTTTTCATTATAATTTGAATTGGTAAATTTTTTACCTTTAAAATTCACTATTTCATTTCCTTCAGCATTGAATTTTACACTATAAAAATTCTCATTTAAATATTTAGCAACATCTGGGTTCTGAAAGGTGTATTTGTCCATTAGTTTACATGGTCCACACCAATTTGTATAAATATCCATTATAATATTTTTAGGTACTTTTTGTTGTAATTCTTGTGCTTTCTCAATAGTTACCCAATTAACATTTTGAGCATAGGAAAATTGTAAAAATAAAATTGTAAAAATGAAAGACCTAATTATAACCATGCATTCTTTTCTTTAAAAAGCCATTTAATAAAAACATTATAATACCTGCTCCAATTGGGATGAAGGTAAAAATTAAGAAAAATCCTGAAAGTCCATATGATTCAGATATTTTATCAATATAACTACCCGTTATCCCCCCCAAAGAATTGGCTATAGCACTTGATAACAACCAAAATCCAAACATTAATCCAATTAATCTTACAGGAGCTAATTTACTAACATATGAAAGTCCAACAGGAGACACACACAATTCACCAAGCGTATGGAACAAATATGCAAAAACTAACCAAAAAATACTTACGCTTGCAGTCTTAGCTCCAAATGGAATTGACATTGAACCATAAGAAAGAAATGCAAAACCTAAGCCTAAAAGTATTAATCCTATTGAAAATTTTATTGGCCCTGAAGGGTTATATCTTGATGCCCAGATTTTAGAAAAAATTGGAGCAAAAATTATGATAAATAATGAATTTAGAACAGAAAACCATGATGCAGGAATTTCTGTAGATTCCAGAGTAAATTCATTATTAATCATCCAGATAACTATTCCCCATATAATAATAAAACTAATTGCAAGGAAAAAGTTTGATAAGAAATATTTTTGAAAAATATTTTGAAATAATCTTAACAATACATAAGTTATAACTATCATTGGAACAATAGTTATAATAGTGTTAACTATTTTAAAAATACGAGAAGAATCCCCACTTAAATTTCTCTCAGTATAATCACCAGCAAAAATTGTCATTGACCCACCTGCTTGTTCAAATGCCCACCAAAAAAATATAGTTGCAGCTGAAAAAACTAAAATTACAACTATCCTATCCCATTCAATTTTTGTTAAATTTCTCTTGAATGCTGAACCAAAAAGGATAATTAATAACAAAACAATTACAAAAAGGTATCCAATTAATGAACCATCATAAACTGTCCAAGCTAAAGATAAAAGTACCAAAAATAGGTATACAATTTTTGGTGTATTATTAATACCATATAATAAACTATTCCAAAACCCCTTGATAGTCTGAATAATTATATTAAAAAAACTTTCTTTTTTTACTTTAGGTTTTAAACCAATTTCTCCAAAAATATTCTGAGCAAAATAAAACTGTAACATACCAAAAAACATAAAAATTCCAGCAAGTCCAAATCCCCAATGCCATCCAACTTTTTCACCCAAATAGCCACACAACAAAATACCAAGAAATGCCCCTGCATTAATTCCCATATAAAATATTGTATACCCTCCATCTTTTCTGACGTCATCATCTTTATACAACTGTCCTACAATTGAAGATATATTAGGTTTAAACAATCCATTACCTATTATTAAAAGAACAATTCCAAGAAAAAAGAATGAATCAGAAAAATATTCTAAGGCCATTGAGCCATGGCCAAGTGCCATTATCAATGCACCAACAACTATGGCATTTCTGTAACCGAAATATTTGTCAGCAAGAATACCACCAAATAATGGGGTTAAATATACAAGACCTGTGTACAATGCATACAATTCCATAGCATCTTCTCTTTCCCATCCCCATCCTTCATTCATTATTGATGATGTCAAAAACAGGACAAGAATAGCTCTCATTCCATAGTAACTAAATCTTTCCCACATTTCAGTAAAAAAGAGAACAAATAAT
>JBELHE010000003.1:0-20351 GCA_042091575.1 Cryomorphaceae bacterium | reverse complement strand
CATTCCATAGTAACTAAATCTTTCCCACATTTCAGTAAAAAAGAGAACAAATAATCCACTTGGATGATCAAAAATCATTTTTTGATTTAATTCCGATCCATTAAAAAGCTTTTTCATATATATTATTTGTGTTAAAAGTATTTATTAAATTATAATTCTCCAACGATTTTTTTTCCATGATAAAATTTTCCATTAATTTTTTCATGAATAAAATCTAGATTATCAGCAGTAATTTTACCAGCACTTATTAATTCAAAATTTTCAGGTATCATATCAATCATTTTTCTTAAAACATTAATACCTTGATATGCTGTATCAGCTCCACCAGATGAGAGGACTCCATCAACTAAATTAATTTCAAGTAACTTTTTTAAAGATTTTATTGGCGAATTTGTCAAATCTATGGCTTTATGAATAATTACTTTCATTGGATTTGCAATCTTTGATAAATATTTTATTTTTTCTAAATCTAATTCTAATTTTTCATTCAAACATCCAAAAACAACTCCACAAATATTATTTTTTTTACAAAAGTCAATAGTTTTTTTCATTTGAATTATATCATTACTATTATAATTAAAAGATTTTGAGTGAGGTCTAACCATTACTCTTACTGGAATTGGTAAACTTAATTTTACTTCACTTAATACTTTATTACTTGGTGAAAGACCATCTTCACATAGATTAGAGCAAAGTTCTATTCTATCAGCACCTTTTTTAAAAGCAGATAAAGCATCATTAATATTATCAACACAAACTTCTTTAATAATCATCACTAAAAGTGATATCTTTTAAAGGTTTCCATTGCCTGGTAATCTGCCATTCCTAGTTTTCTGTATTGCTTGGCTATATCTCTATTTCTTTCTTCTACTCTCTCCCAAAATTCTCTTTTATCATCCCCTTGAAACATTACTGAATTATTTTGGGACTGATGAAAAAATATAGATTTTCTTTTTTTCAACACTTGTGCAGGACTCATGGGAACAGCCATGTCAATTTCATTTACTTCCCATTCATGCCATGCTCCTCTATATAGCCAAACCCAACAATTATTCATAAATTTTTGATTTTTTAACTTTCTTAGCGATCGGAAAAGAATATTGATACAAACCGCATGAGTACCGTGAGGATCTGCAAGATCACCAGCAGCATAAATTTGATGGGGCTTTATTTTTAAAATTATTTGATTCATTAAATCAAAATCATTTACTGAGGGTTTGTTTTTAATTACTTTTCCGGTCTCATAGAAAGGTAATCTAAGAAAGTGTACATTTTTATCACTTAATCCAAGATATCTGGTCGCTGCTAACGCTTCCTTTTCTCTAATTTTTGTTGCGACTTCTCTTATAAATTTATCTTCAAGAATCTCATTACTGTTAAATAAAATCTTTTTTGAAATATTTAAACTATCATCTTTAATATTAAAAATATCAGAGTATACTTCCAAAAATTTTAAAATTGAATCATTTGAAACTGCAATATTTCCTGATGTTTGATAAACTACATGTACATCATGACCCTGACTAATTAATCTATCAAAAGTTCCACCCATTGATACAACATCATCATCGGGGTGAGGACTAAAAATAATGATTCTCTTTACTTCTGGCATTGCTCTTTCGGGCCTGTAGGTGTCATCAGAATTTGATTTACCTCCGGGCCAACCTGTTATTGTTCTTTGGATTCTGTTAAAAAATTCAATATTTAAATCATGAACACTTTCATTGTTTAAAAGCTCAGATAAATTATTCTGGTTGTAATCATTGTTTGATAATCTTAAAACAGACTTTCCGGTATTGTTGCACAACCAATTAATTGCTCTAGTTTTAAGGTCACTATTCCAATTAACTGAACCCACAAGCCAAGGTGTTTTAATTCTAGTCAGTTCAATGGAACTTCCACTGTCCAACACAAAAGTACAGTTAGAATGATTTTGTAAAAAACTTGAGGGCAAATTTGTTGAAATGCTTTGTTCAACTGCATTTTTTACAACACTTTTTTTACTTTCTCCCCAGGCAACTAAAATAATTCTTTTTGCACTTAGAATTGTATTAACCCCCATAGTTATAGCTTGATTAGGAACATTCTCAAAACCCGAGAATGAACCCATTGCGTCTTGCTTAGTTAAATAGTCTAATTTAACTAACCTTGTATCAGAATTCACACTTGAACCTGGCTCATTAAAACCAATATGTCCAGTTCTCCCAATACCTAATATTTGAAAATCTATTCCTCCAAATTTTTTTATTTTCTTTTCATAATTATTACACGAGTTTAATACTTCATTACTTTTTAATTCACCGTTTGGAATATGAATATTTTCTTTTTTAATGTCAATATGTGAAAAAAGGTAATGATCCATAAATGAATGATAGCTCTTTTTATTTGTTTTTGAAATTGGGTAATACTCGTCTAAGTTGAATGTTACAACATTTTTAAAACTCAATTTTTCTGTTTGGTGAATCTTAACAAGCTCATTGTAAATTGTAATAGGTGATGATCCAGTAGCTAACCCTAATATACATTCTTTGTTTTTCTTCTGCTTGGATATAATCAAGTCTGCAATCTCTCTTGCAATTAATTTTGATGCAACTGAGGAATTATCAAATATAACTGTATGTATTTTTTCAAATCTTGTTTGTTGATTTATTCCTGGCTTAATATACTTTAACTTATTGCTCATTTTAAAGAATTTTTTTGGATATTTTAAATAAACTAAATGAAAAAACTATCGTTGATATCAAAAAAATAAAACCGTTTACTAACTCTCCATAAATAAAATATCCAGTTGAAAAAAGAGCAGAATAAATTGCAAAACAACCTAATATCATACACAAAATTCCACTAGGAACAATCCATTCTTTCTCTAAATTTTTACTATTCAAATTAGACATAGTTTTAATTCTTTTCCATCCAGGTCCACCAGGATTAGTTTTTTTATAAAATTTAATTAAAGTTTCATCATCATCAGGTTTTGTCATGAATGTCACTGAGACCCATACAAAGCTAGTTATTAATACTACAGTTGGAAACTTAAAGTAAGGTTTAATTAAGTTTTCAGAAAAAATCATTTCACCAATTGGTGTAAATTCAAATAGGACAGATATAATCCCAGAGCAAATCATAGCTGAAATTTCACTCCAAGCATTAATTCGCCACCAAAACCATCTTAGAATAAATATAGATCCAGTTCCTGCACCAAACATTAAAATAATTTGAAATAGTTGAAGTGCATTATTTAAAACAAGAGCTATTAGAGAACTTATAATCATTAAAAAAATAACTGATATTCTGCCAACATTTACCAATTTTTTTTCTGTAATATTTTTTCCAATTAATGCTTTATAAAAATCATTTACTACATAAGATGAACCCCAATTTAAATGTGTTGAAATAGTTGACATGTAAGCAGAGACTAAAGAAGCTAGAACTAATCCCAAAAGTCCTGATGGTAATAATGTTAACATTGCAGGGTAAGCTAAATCATGACCAATTTTATCATCTCCAATATTTGGAAATGTTTCTCTAATCGAATCTAAATCAGGAAAAATAATCAAAGATGCTAGGGCGACTAAAATCCATGGCCATGGTCTTAGTGAATAATGCATAATATTAAAAAATAAGGTAGCACCCAGCGAATGATTTTCATTTTTAGCAGCTAGCATTCTTTGTGCGATGTATCCACCCCCACCCGGCTCAGCACCAGGATACCATGAACTCCACCATTGAACAGCTAAAGGAATTATTAATAAAGTCCACAATAATTCTTTATCAGATAAATCAGGAAAAATTGAAACTTTTGATGAAACAATTTCATTATTTAAAATTCCAGTAATTCCTCCGACATCTGGTAAATTTATTAAGTAATATGCAGCACCTATTGATCCTGCCATTGCTGTAAAAAAAAGAATAAAGTCTGTATAGACTACACCTCTAAAACCACCGACAGCACTAAATATTAAAGTAACTCCACCTGCATATAATACAGTCTCAATAGCTGAAATATCAAGCATTATAGCTCCAATTTTAATAGCAGCTAATGTTACTCCTGCCATCGCTAATACATTAAATATAATACCCAAATAAATTGAACGAAACCCTCTTAAAAATTTACCTGCAGAACCACTATACCTTAAATCATAAAATTCCATATCCGTACTTACACCAGATCTTCTCCACAATTTTGAATATATAAATACTGTTAATAGTCCAGTAAGAAGAAAAATCCACCAAACCCAGTTTCCAGAAACACCATTCTGTCTAACTATATCAGTAACTAAATTAGGAGTATCAGTAGAAAAAGTTGTTGCTACCATTGAAATTCCAAGCAACCACCATGGCATAGTTCTTCCAGATAGAAAATATTCAGTTGAACTTTGTGAAGATTTTTTTGATACAGCAAAACCAATGGCTAAAACCAAAAAGAAAAAGAAGAAGATTATGAGCTTGTCAAAAAAAGTTAGTTGAATCATCAAACTAAAATTAAAGAATCATTTTTGATTAAACATGATCATTCAAACAATTTATTTACTTTGATTATATCAGATTTAGATGTTAAATCAGGGACATGTTCTGCGATAGGAATTCCTTTCATATATGCACTACTTTGATTTAGCATATTCATAATTGCAGTTGGCAATTCTTTTTCTTTTCGAATTGGATTTAATGGGCAATTTTCTAAAAAATTAAAAATATTTTCACCATTAAACTTGAAAATATTCATACTAACTCTTATTTTATTTGAATTATCTATATTTTCTTTTACTTGCGCAATAGTTGGTTTTTCTATAAATAAATTTAAATTATTATCTCTGTCCATTTTAACAATTGAAAATGAAACAACTCTTTCCTTTGGAAAATTTAAATAATCTCTGTCATAAGCTAAAAAAGCATTATTAAAATTATTGTCTTTAATTAATTTAAATGCATTAACTGAGTATAAATTATCACTGTTACAAACAAAAAAAGATGAGTTTTTTAATTTTGGCAATTGTTTCATAGTTTGATACACAGCATCGGCTGTACCCAGTGGCTTGACCCTATCATTTGGAATTTCTTGAATTGCAAATTCAAAATTTAAATCAAATTCATTACTATATTTCTCAATTACAATCTTGAAATTAGTGTAATCTTTACTTACAAGCAAAACAACATTTTTAAAACCAGCCAATGATATATTTTTTAAAAGAAAAAAAATAAAAGGTTTATCATCTCCAAATGTAATCAGAGATTTACTTGATTTATTGGCTTGATTAACTTTTTCAAGTCCTAAATTACTGTCCTCAGATTTTTTCATTCTTGATGACATTCCACCAGCTAGAATTACAATAGTATCATTCATTCAACTTTTTTTGCAAAAATATTAATTAATTGATTTATCTATTGCATTAATCTTAAAATTTTCTAATTTGGGTTCAGTTCTTGCGTCCAACAAAATAGACTCAATTTTTTCAACAATTTGAGGGTTTTCTTTTGACACATCATTTTCCTCAGTAACATCAATTTCAAGATTAAATAATTGTAGGGGTTGTTGACCTTTTTGTAAATTTGTTTTTAAACCCTTCCATTTGCCATACCTAACTGCCTGCTGGCCGCTTTGAGTAGAAAATTCCCAATATAAATATTTGTGCTTTTCTTGTTTTTTGTTAGACAAAATTGGTAAATAACTCAATCCGTCAATATAGCTTGGTTTTTCAAGTTTTAAAATATCTAAGGCAGTTGCATAAAAGTCTTGAAATGCAGAAATATGATTAGTTACCCTTCCACTACTAATCTTTTTGGGCCAATGAGCAATCATGGGGACTCTAATTCCACCCTCATAAACTCTGCCTTTAACTCGGTTTCTATCACCGTTTAAAATACCTGTACTATTAAAATAATCTATATCAACGTGATCTACATGGGTAGGTCCATTATCGCTTGTAAAGATTATTAAAGTATTTTGTAATTTTCCAATTTCCTTTAGCTTATCGACGATTTCACCTACTTGCTGATCAAGATATGAAATCATCGCAGCATAGGTAGCTTTCGGATATTGATTTGGATAATATCGTCTTCCAATATATGGTTCTTCAGGCCCTATTTTATCTCTGTAGTAATCTACCCATTCTTTAGGAGCTTGTAAGGGTAAATGAGGAATTGGTGAAGCGTAGTATAGAAAGAAACTTGATTTTTTATTATCCTCAATAAATTTGAGTGCTTCATTGTGCATAAGTGTAGCAGAATAATCAATCTGATTATATTTTTGATAAGTTTCCTCTGAGTTTATGTCTGCATCTTTATCTATACCCTCTTGTTTTGTTACTATATAATTATTTAGAATATCTCTTTTGTCATTTTTCCACAAATGTGTAGGATAAAAAGTATGCGCTTGCCTTTGACAATTATATCCATAAAAATAATCGAAACCCATCTTGTTTGGTGTACTATTAGTATGAGGAGCACCTAATCCCCATTTTCCAACCATCCCAGTAATGTATCCATTATCTTTAAAAACTTTTGCAACTGTGACAGTAGAGTCTGGTAAAGGTCTTTGACCTTCTAACGTAGGATCATTAAACATAGCTTCATAACTCCAAACATCTCCTCTTTCAGACCATTCACCGTTATTTCTTATGTAAGTATGACCTGAATGCTGACCTGTCATTAGAACACTTCTAGCTGGAGCACACACAGGTGATCCCGTGTAATGATCAGTGAATAGAATTCCATTTTTAGCAAGTGCATCAATATTTGGGGTTTCAATTATTTTTTGACCATAAACCCCTAATTCTCCAAAACCTAAATCGTCTGCTAAAATGTAAATTATATTTGGATTATCATTATTTTTTTCTAAATCACAACTAACATAAAAGATCGTTAGAAATGATAATATCAAAGCTTTAAATATTCTTGTTTTAATCATTAGTTTGTTATTAATAGATAAATAAATATATCAAAAGAATTTTACAATAATTATCTTTACGTTTATATATGAAAGATGGATTTTCTAAATTATCAAAAGAAGAAAAAATTAAATGGATAAACGAAACATTTTTTAACTCCAATTCTCAGAATTTAAACCTAATCAAGAAATATTGGAATGAAGATAAAACATTACAAAAAATCCATGATGAATTTGCCGAAAACACTGTAAGTAATTTTTATCTACCACTTGGTGTAGCTCCTAACTTTATAATTGATAATAAAAATTATACTATTCCTATGGTAATTGAGGAGAGTTCTGTCGTTGCTGCAGCTAGTAAAGCTGGAAAATATTGGTCTAAAAGAGGCGGCTTCAAATCAACAATAATCAATACAATAAAGACAGGCCAAGTTCATTTTAAATTCAATGGTAGTTCAAAAAAAATTAAAACTTTCTTTATTTCTACAAAAAAGAAAATTTTGGATTCTTGTACTGAAATAACAAGAAACATGAAAAAAAGAGGCGGTGGAATTATTGATTTAGAAATAATTGATAAAACTGATTTGATAAAAAATTATTTTCAAATAGATGCAAAATTTAAAACTGCTGATTCAATGGGAGCTAATTTTATAAATTCTTGTTTAGAACAAATTTCTAAAACTTTTAAAAGTGAATTTGATAAATCTAATAGTTTTAATAAAGATGAGAAACTTAATATTGTAATGAGTATTTTATCTAACTATACACCTGAATGTATTGTAAAAGTTGAGTTAAGATCTAAAATTGATGATTTAAAAAATAAGGATATACCTGAGCCAAAAAAATTTGCTGAAAAATTTGTTGAAGCAGTTGAAATTGCAGAAAACGACATTTCAAGAGCTGTCACTCATAACAAAGGAATTATGAATGGTATTGATTCTGTTGTTATAGCTACAGGAAATGATTTCAGAGCTACTGAGGCTGGAATACATGCATACGCATCAAAAGATGGATCATATTCAAGCTTAACTCATGCAAAATTAGAGGATAATGAACTAATCTATTGGATTGAAATACCTATTTCAGTTGGAACAGTAGGAGGAATTATAAATTTACATCCAATTGTAAAATGGTGTCTTAATCTTTTACAAAATCCTAGCAGCAAGGAATTAATGAGTATAATTGGTGCTGCTGGTCTTGCACAAAACTTTTCTGCGATTAAATCATTAATAACATCTGGAATTCAAGCTGGACACATGAAAATGCATTTAACAAACATATTGAATTCAATGAATGCTAATGAAATTGAAAAAATAAAAATTAAAGACTATTTCACTTCAAAAATGATTAGTTATAGTTCTGTAAAAACTGCACTGGATAAATTTAGAAATAATGAGCTTTAGTGTTAAAAGTTTTGGTAAAATTCTAATTTCTGGTGAATATTTTATACTTAAAGGTTCAAAAGGGCTATCAATCCCTGTAAAATTTTCACAAGTATTAGAGGTTAATGAAACTAACAGTAATTTTTTTGAATGGCAAAGTTTTGATGATAAAAATCAAATCTGGTATAGTATTAAATTTAAACTTTTAGATCTTAATAACAAGAATAAGTATAACAATTCATTATTATTTGACATAGTTCAAAATATTGAGAAGTTAAATCCAGGTGTCATCACAAAAAAAAAAGGTATTTCATTTAAAACAAAAATGGATTTTAATCCTAGCTGGGGACTAGGTTCATCATCTACATTGATATATAATTTATCTAAATGGGCTGAAGTTAATCCATTTGATTTGTACTGGAGTGTTACGAACGGAAGCGGATATGATTTAGCTTCATGTAAATTTGATAAACCAATAACTTATCAATTAATAGATCCAGGAACTCCCAAATATAAATCAGTAAATTTCTTACCTGATTTTCATAAAAGCTTATTCTTTGTTTATTTAGGAAAAAAACAAAGTTCAAAAACAGAAATTGAATATTTTAATAAATTAATTTTTTCTTCTAAAGCTGTTTCTGAAATTTCGGATATAACCGATAAAATGCTTGAAAAAAATTCTAAATCTTCTTTCAAAAAATTAATTATTGAACATGAAAATATTTTATCAAAAACATTAAATAAAAAAACTATTAAAAAGGAAAAATTTATTGATTTCGATGGTGAAATAAAAAGTCTGGGCGCATGGGGAGGGGATTTTATATTAGCACTTGGAAATGAAAATTCCAAAGATTATTTTAAAGGCAAAGGTTATAAAGTAATTTTTTCGTTTGATGAAATGTTAAAAAATACTTAAAGTCTAGAGTTTGGCACGATTAATGAAAATATACTAATTCAAAAAATACATTATTTTTTGGTTAGTTGTTGTTTTTAAATGCCTGTATCATCCACAAAAGATGCAGGCATTTTTACATTAATCAGCCGAAACAACTGTCCTAAATCCAGTATGCAATGAACTACTGTCCGGAGTTGTTTTCATCCTAGCTGCATTTCTATATCCACTACAATATGAATCATTACATAAAAAACTACCTCCCCTAATAACTTTCTTTTTACTAAAAGGCTCGACAGGATCGTAGCTTGTATCTGGACCTTTTGGGTTTAAAGACCCTCCTTTTGGCAACATTGAGTAGTAGTTTGCATGATACCAATCAGAGCACCATTCCCACACATTTCCTGCAATATCATAAATACCATAGTTATTTGGACTAAATGATTTTACAGGTGCAGCATAATAAAATTTATCATTAACATTGTTTTTTTTTGGAAATTGACCTTCCCAAATATTTGCTTTTAACTTACCCTTATTCACTTTTTGATTACCCCAACTATAAATGTTATTTACCATACCAGCACGTGATGCATATTCGAACTCTGCTTCGGTAGGTAGTCTTTTCCCTGACCACTTACAATATTCATTTGCGTCGTCCCAACTTATATGAACTACAGGATAATTATCTTTACCAAGTAAATCACTTTCAGGACCAAATGGTTGTCTCCAATTAGCATTTCTAATCAAAGACCACCACCTTGAGTAATCGTTTAAGTTTGAATTAGAAGTTTCTTTAAAAACAAGTGATGCAGGACTCAATAAACTATCGTGAGGTTTTGGTGTATTGGGTGGTAACATTTTTTTTATTTCGTCCCAGTTTATTTGTCTTTCAGCAGTAGTTATATAACCAGTTTCATCAACAAATTTTTTAAACTCAGCATTTGTAACTTCACTCTCATCCATCCAAAAGGAGCTAATTGAAACAATATGTTTTGGGTACTCATCTTGCCTTGCTTCATCATTATCACCGCCCATTTCAAATTTTCCTCCATTAATAAAAACCATTCCATTCTTAGAAACGGTTTTCTCTATTTTAGAACCTATATCTTTACATGAAATATTGAAAATCAATACAATACAAACAAAGAGCCTAGGTAATATATTTTTAAATAAACAATCTATCATTTTAGAAAATTAATCAATTAATTAAACATACTATGAATTTTATAAAATTATGATTAATTTAAAAAAATTAACATCAACTAATTTTATGAAATCTAATAAATCCAAAGCCTATTGGCAGAAAAATTTAAAGTACTTAATAATTCTTCTTTCAGTTTGGTTTACTGTCTCTTTTGGTTTTGGGGTGATTTTAGTTGATGAATTAAACTTATTACAATTTTTTGGTTTCAAGTTGGGTTTTTGGTTTGCTCAACAGGGCTCAATATACGTTTTTGTTATTTTAATATTTATATATATATATCTAATGAATAAGCTAGATAAAAAATTTAGATCAAATTAATGAGTCTTCAATTTTCAATATGGTTAATCGTTGGATTAACATTTGCTTTGTATATAGGTATAGCTATATGGTCAAGAGCAAGTTCAACAAATGAATTTTATGTGGCAGGTAAGGGTGTAAATCCAATAGCAAATGGTATGGCAACCGCTGCAGATTGGATGAGTGCAGCTTCTTTTATTTCAATGGCCGGTATAATTTCTTTTTTAGGATATGATGGTTCAGTATACTTAATGGGTTGGACTGGTGGTTACGTATTATTAGCTTTATTACTTGCACCTTACTTGAGAAAATTTGGAAAATTTACTGTACCAGCCTTTATCGGTGACAGGTACTACTCGAATACTGCAAGAACAGTTGCAGTTTTTTGCGCACTTATTGTTTCATTTACTTATATAGCTGGTCAAATGAGAGGAGTTGGTGTTGTTTTTTCAAGATATCTTGAAGTTGATATTAACTCTGGTGTTTTTATTGGAATGGGTATTGTTTTATTTTATGCTATTCTTGGTGGAATGAAAGGTATAACATATACACAAGTTGCTCAGTATTGTGTTTTAATCTTTGCTTTTATGGTACCAGCAATTTTCATTTCAATTGAAATGACTAATAACCCAATTCCTCAACTTGGTTTTGGATCGGCTGGATCCGATGGAGTGTATTTACTTGACAAGCTTAATGGATTACATGAGGAATTAGGTTTCAGTCAATATACTTCTGGTTCAAAATCAAAACTCGATATATTTTTTATAACCGCTGCTTTAATGATTGGAACTGCAGGTCTTCCACATGTTATTGTTAGATTCTTTACTGTCAAAAAAGTTAGTGATGCTAGAAAATCTGCTGGTTGGGCACTTCTCTTCATAGCAATTTTATATACAACAGCCCCAGCTATTGCGGTATTTGCGAGAACAAATTTGATTGAAACTGTTTCTGAAAAAAATTATAATGATATGCCTTCTTGGTTTAAGAAATGGGAAGATACCGGTTTATTGAAATTTAATGATAAGAATAATGATCAAATAATTCAATATAATGGTGATGAAAATATAAATGAGTTAATTATTGATAGAGATATTATGGTTTTAGCTAATCCTGAAATTGCTCAACTTCCAAATTGGGTTATTGCTCTGTTAGCTGCAGGAGCTTTAGCTGCTGCTTTATCAACTGCAGCAGGATTATTATTAGTTATTTCCTCTTCAATTTCACATGATTTGATTAAAAGAATTATAAAACCAGATATTTCTGACAAAGGTGAATTAATTGCTGCGAGGCTTTCAGCATTCTTTGCGGTTCTACTAGCAGGATACTTTGGTATTAATCCGCCAGATTTTGTTGCAGCAACTGTTGCCTTAGCATTTGGTTTAGCAGCTGCTTCATTTTTTCCAGCTATTGTACTAGGTATATTTTATAAAAGAATGAATAAAGAGGGGGCTGTAAGTGGTATGATAGTGGGAATACTGCTTATGTTATTTTATATGACGAAATTTAAATTTGGATGGTTTGGCGGAGGTGATTCCTCTGATTGGTGGTTTGGGATTTCACCTGAGGGATTTGGGACTGTAGCAATGATTGTTAATTTTTTAATTTCAATTACTATATCTAGCGTGACGAAAGAACCTCCAAAAGAAATTATAGATTTGGTTGAAAACATTAGACTTCCAAATGAGACTGACGATTAATGAAATACTTTTTTTTATTATTTACCATTTTTACAATTTATTCTCAGAATGAAAATTTTGAAAAAAAAATATTCATATTTGAATCCGACACTCTCAGATATAGGATTTTAAAACCGCTTGATTACGATTTAAATAAAAAATATCCTGTTCATTTATTTTTACACGGTGTAGGTGAAAGAGGAAATGACAATGAGAAGCAACTAGTTCATGGTTCAAAACTTTTTTTGAATTTAGATAATAGAAAAAAATATAAATCTTGGGTTATTTTTCCTCAATGTCCAACTGATGATTGGTGGGGGAATAAAAAAAGATACCCTGAGTTAAGAGGAAATGCTATAGAATTAGTTATTAAATTAATGGAAAGTATGTTAAAAAGTAAAAATGTTGATGATGATAGAGTTTATGTTTCAGGACTTTCAATGGGTGGAATGGGTACTTTTGAAATTTTAAGTAGAAAACCAAATATGTTTGCGGCAGCAACTCCAATATGCGGATCAGGTGAATTAAATAATGTAAAAAAATATGCAAAAAAAGTTCCTATTTGGATTTTTCATGGTGCATTAGACAAAGTTGTTCTTCCGTCAAAGTCTCTACAAATAGCCGAGAAGATTATTGAGGAAGGAGGCAATCCAAGAGTAACAATTTATGAAAGTGTTTACCACGATAGCTGGAATAATACATTTGAAGAGGAGGATTTTCTATCTTGGATACATTCAAAATCTAAGACAAATGAATAAGTTTATATTTCTATCATTAATATTTTTTTGTTTTTTTTCATGTAATTCTGAAAAATCTAACAATGGAATATACATTCAAGGAGGTGGTACATTGAATGATTGGGCAAACCTATCAAAATATGCTTCATCTAATGATGAACTAAAAAAAGAATATGTAGCTGACAGAATTGTTTTTATGGGAAACTCAATTACTGAAGGTTGGTCAAGTTTAAATCCAGATTTTTTTATTACTAATCCATTTGTAAATAGGGGAATTAGTGGTCAAACAACACCTCAGATGCTAATTAGATTTAAACCGGATGTTGTTAATTTAATGCCAAAAGCAGTTGTAATTTTAGCAGGAATCAATGATATAGCTGGAAATACAGGCCCAGTAGAAATTGATAACATTGCTGAAAATATTTTTTCTATGGCAGAAATTGCTAAAGCAAATAATATTGGTGTTTATATATGTTCTGTTTTACCTGCTAAAGATTTTCCATGGTCACCTGGTCTAAATCCTGCAGAAAAAGTTGTGAAATTAAATAATATTTTAGAAGAATACTCTAAAAATAACAATATTAAATATATTGATTATTACTCTGAAATGAATGATGGTAAGGGTGGTCTTAAAGTTCCTGATTTTACATCTGAAGACGATCTGGTTCACCCTAATAAACTTGGTTATAGTGTGATGGAGTCTATTGTTCTTAGTGCACTTGATTAATTAACTTTATTTTTCTAAATTAAACACAAGCATGAAAAAAAATATTTTTTATTTCATAATCCCTATGCTCTGTGTTTTATTGTTTAAATACTTTAACAATGCTACGGAGAGTAGAGAAATAAATATTTCAGAATCTTTTAGTTCTGAACTTTTAAAAAAAATACCTGAAAAGATTAATTTCAATTTTCATGTAAAACCAATTATATCTGATAAGTGCTTTGCTTGTCACGGCCCTGACGAAAAAGAAAGAAAAGCAAATCTGAGATTAGATACAGAAAAAGGTTTATATAAAATTTCTGAAAATTTAGTTTCTTTAATTATTGATAAGAATGCCCCTGAAAAAAGTGAATTAATTAGAAGGATTTATCACGAAAATGAGAGTATATTAATGCCTCCTCCAGAATCAAATCTTGAACTAAATGATTATGAAAAAAGCATACTTAAAAAATGGGTTATGCAAGGTGCCGAATGGAATAAACATTGGGCTTACATAAAGCCTTCAATAACAACAATACCAAAAGTTGATAATAATGATTGGGTTAATAATCCAATTGATAATTTTATTTTAAAGAAAATAGAAAACAATCAGTTAAAAGTTTCTAAAAAAGAAAATAAAGAAATATTAATTAGAAGAGTTTATTTCGATCTGATCGGATTACCACCTAGTGTTAAAGAAATTGATGATTTTATAAATGATAAATCTCAGTATGCATATTCAAATCTAGTTGATAGATTATTAGAATCTAAAAACTATGGAGAAAGAATGGCTTCAATATGGATGGATATAGCCCGTTACGGAGATAGTCATGGTTATCAAGATGATTTAGAAAGAGTAATGTGGCCTTGGCGAGACTGGGTTATTCATGCATATAATTCTAATTTAACTTATGATAAATTTATAACCTGGCAAATTGCTGGTGACTTGATTCCAAATGCAACAAAAGAACAAATAGTAGCTACTGGCTTTAATAGAAATCATAAAATCACGCAGGAAGGTGGGGTAATCCCTGAAGAATATCGTTCTGAATATGTGGCTGATAGAACAAATACTACATCTAAAGTTATGATGGGACTCACTATGGAATGTGCACGATGTCATAGTCATAAATATGATGATATATCACATGAAGAATATTATGGAATGTATAGTTTCTTTAATAATATTGACGAAGATGGAATAATAAGTTATAAGGACAAAGCTCCAAAACCTAATTTAACTATTTCAAAAGATGATATTGAGAAAGATCTTAGTTTTATAAAACTTCCAGACTCTATTAATGAGGTTACATTTATGATTATGGAAGAGACAGAAAAACTAAGAAAAACATATGTTTTAAATAGGGGTTCTTATAATTCTCCAACAACAGAAGTTCAACCAATGACCCCTAAAGCTGTTTTACCGATTAAAAAAAACAACTCAAACAGACTAGATCTTGCAAATTGGTTTTTTGATGAAAATAATCCTTTGACTGCAAGAGTAGTTGTAAATAGATTATGGCAACAATTTTTTGGTGTTGGCTTAGTTGCTACCCCTGATGATTTTGGAAGTCAAGGGAATAGACCTACTAACCCTGAATTATTAGATTGGCTAGCAATTACATATGTGAATGACAATTGGGATACCAAAAAATTCATAAAAAGAATTTTAACCTCATCCACATACATGCAATCAAGTAAAGTAAATAACTTTAATAAACAGTATGACCCTGAGAATGTATTCTTGTCATATTTTCCAAGACAAAAACTAACAGCCGAAATGATAAGAGATAATATTTTAGCGTCAAGTGGTTTGTTAGTTGATAAAATTGGAGGACCTAGTGTAAAACCTTATCAGCCCAAAGGTCTGTGGGATGAAGTAACTGGCGGGGGTGGTGGAAGTTTAGCTAAATATGTACCAAGTTCTGGTGTTAACTTGTACAGAAGAAGCGTATATACTTTTTGGAAAAAAACTGTTCCTCCACCATCAATGATGATTTTTGATGCTTCAAATCGTGATAATTGTGAAGTTAAAAGACAAGATACTAGTACTCCTTTACAATCATTAACTTTAATGAATAATCCTGAGTTTGTTGAAGCTGCAAAATATTTAGCTGAAAAAATTAATGAAAAAAATTTATCCTCTGAGAGTAAAATTAAGTTACTTTATAGAACTATAACCGGTAGGAAACCTAGTAAGAATGAAATTATCAAACTTATTGAATATTATAATAGTGAAAATACTGGTAACAATCTTTTAGCTTTTAATAAACTAACTATGCTAGTGTATAACTTAGATGAAACAAGTCAAAAAAGTTAAATGAAAGAGTTACACAATCATTTTAATAATAACAATAGAAGAAACTTTCTAAAAAAAACTGGATTATGTATCGGAGGAATTGCTTTAGGGGCCATGATGGATCCATTTGGCAACAGAAATCAAGATCCTTTCTCTGTTATTTCAAATAATCTAAACTTACCTCATTTTGCTCCGAAAGCAAAACGAATAATTTATTTATTTCAAAGTGGAGGTCCATCTCAACATGACTTATTTGATTATAAGCCCAAGCTAAATGAAATGAGAGGAATGGATCTTCCTGAATCTATTAGGATGGGACAGAGATTAACAGGAATGACATCTGGTCAAACAAATTTTCCTTTGGTTGGAAGCACAGCTAATTTTAAACAATATGGAGAAGCTAGGGCATGGGTCAGTGATCTTCTTCCTTACATCGGTAAAATATCTGATGAATTATGTTTTGTGAAGTCTATGCATACTGAAGCAATAAATCATGACCCTGCAGTAACATTTTTTCAAACAGGATCACAGCAACCTGGAAGACCTAGTATGGGTTCTTGGTTAAGCTATGGTTTGGGTAGTTTAAATAAAAATTTACCAGATTTTGTAGTATTACTTTCAAGAGGAACTGGACGCCCAAAAGGACAACCTCTATATTCAAGATTGTGGGGAAATGGATTTTTAAGTTCTCTACACCAGGGTGTACAATTCAGATCAGCAAAAGACCCAGTGTTGTTTTTAAAAAATCCAGAAAGTTTATCAAAAAACGATAGAAGAAAAATGTTAGATTATTTATCTGAGCTTAATGAAGAACAAGAGAAAAAATTTGGTGATGAGGAAGTTTCTAATAGAATATCACAATATGAAATGGCATACAGGATGCAAACTTCTGTCCCTGAGACAATGGATATTTCTAATGAACCTGAAAGTGTATTGAAATTATATGGTCCCGATGCTCACAAACCGGGAACGTATGCTGCTAATTGTATACTTGCTAGAAAATTAATAGAGAAAGATGTAAGATTTGTTCAGCTCTATCATATGGGTTGGGATCAACATTCAGATTTACCAAAGCAAATAAAAGGTCAAGCAAGTGATGTAGATCAACCAACTGCTGCTCTGATTATGGACTTAAAGCAGCGAGGTCTTCTTGAAGACACTTTAGTTGTTTGGGGAGGTGAATTTGGTAGAACATCATATGGCCAATTGCAAACATCCTTGAGTAAAGAAAGTTTAGGTGCAATAAAAAATGGTAAATATGGAAGGGATCATCACCCTAGATGTTTTTCAATTTTTATGGCTGGTGCAGGAGTAAAGCCTGGTTTTTCATATGGTGAAACTGATGATTTAGGTTATAATATTATTAAAGATCCTGTTCATGTTCATGATCTTCAAGCTACAATCCTACATCTATTTGGAATTAATCATGAAAAAATGATATATAAATATCAGGGAAGAAGATTTAGATTAACGGATGTATTTGGTAAAGTTAAGCATGATATATTAACATAAAATGAAGAAGTTTTTAATATTATTTATAATAATTTCTGCTAGTGCTCAAGAAAAAAAATTTGAGGATTATAATCAAAAAATTGCAGACATTGACTATAAATTAGATATGGTAGCAATTCCAGCTGGAACTTTTAATATGGGTAGTCCTAATTATGAAAAAAATAGATTAGCTGATGAAGGCCCTATCCATAAAGTAAAAATTGATTCATTTTGGATTGGAAAATTCGAAATTACATGGGATATTTTTGAGCTCTTTATGCTAAGGGAAATAGACTCAAAAAAAGTAATTTATGGTTCAGAAGTAAAAGAAAATGTTGATGGTATTTCTGGAGCAACAACCCCTTATGTTGATATGACTTTTGGAATGGGCTTGGAGGGATATCCAGCAATCTCAATGACGCAATTATCTGCATCTAAATTTTGCGAATGGCTTTCTGCAATGACTGGAAATTACTATAGACTACCAACCGAAGCAGAATGGGAATATGCTTGTAGAAGTGGATCAACAACTGCTTATAGCTTTGGCAATGATAATGATTTACTTGACGAATATGCCTGGTATGAATCCAATAGTGATGGGAAATATCAAATGGTAGGAAAGAAAAAACCTAATGAGTGGGGTCTTCACGATATGCATGGTAATGTTGCTGAATGGACTCTTGATTATTATAATCCAAGGTCATATTATGAAAATGTTGGTAAAACTTCAAATAATCCATATAGTATTGCAACAAAATTATACCCACGAGTTGTTAGAGGAGGATCATGGATGAATCCTAACTATAGATTAAGAAGCTCTGCAAGACTACCTTCCAATAAAAGCTGGAAAAAACAAGATCCTCAAATTCCAAAAAGTCTTTGGTGGCACACTGATGCTCAGTTTCTAGGTTTTAGAATTGTTCGACCATATAAAACACCAAATAATGAGGAAAGAGAAAAATTTTGGATTGAAAAATAATTATTAAATTAATGGGATGAATAGGCGAAATTTTATAAAAAATACTACAATTGGATCATCAATAGCTATGATCCCAATTGAAAAAATTATTTATGATAATACACCAAAAAACACTTTTAATTTAAACTATGCTCCTCATTTTGGTATGTTTAAACATTCTGCTGGAGAAGACCTTATTGGTCAACTTAACTTTATAGCTGACCAAGGATTTACTGCTTTTGAAGATAATAATCTAAAAAAAAGAAATGTTTCTGACCAAAATAAGATAGCATCTACTTTAATAAAAAGAAATATTAAAATGGGAGTCTTTGTTGCTCATTCTATTCACTGGAAAGAGCCAAATCTTGCAAGCGGAAATAAAGATAAAAGAAGGGAATTTTTAAAAGAAATAAAAGAATCTGTTGAAGTTGCAAAAAGAGTAAATGCAAAGTGGATGACTGTTGTACCCGGACATAAAGATTTGAGACTTAAAGATTCTTTTCAGCAAACTAATGTGATTGATTCTCTCAAATACGCATGTGATATTCTTGAACCACATGATATGACCATGGTACTAGAACCTTTAAATTTCAGGAACCATCCTGGATTGTTTTTAACTGAGAGCCCTCAAGCATTTGAAATTTGTAGATCTATTAATTCAAAGTCTTGTAAGATCTTATTTGATATTTATCACCAACAAATTCAGGAGGGTAATTTAATTCCAAATATTGATTTATGTTGGGATGAAATTTCATATTTCCAAATTGGAGATAACCCTGGAAGAAATGAACCAACAACTGGCGAGATTAATTATAAAAATATTTTTAAATTCATATATGAAAAGGGATTTAAGGGTATTTTGGGAATGGAACACGGAAATTCTATATCTGGAAAAAGTGGAGAAAAACAACTTATTAAATCTTATAAAAACGTAGATAATTTTAAACAATAATTATGAAAAATATTAAAAGAAGATCTTTTCTTAAAAGCTCATCGATATTGACTGGAGGATTGGTCCTTCCTTCTTTTTCATTTAAAAAGAAATCACAAATAAATAAAAAATTAAAAATTTCTGTTGTAGGGTGCGGTGGAAGAGGAACAGGTGCTGCAGTACAAGCGCTAAGAGCTGATAAAAATGTTGAACTTGTTGCCCTTTGTGACGCCTTCGAGAACCGACTTGAAGGTAGTTACAATGCAATACTAAATGAGCTTGATGGAGAAATTGAAGTTAATATAAAAGATAAAAATAAGTTTGTTGGATTCGATGGATATAAAAAAGCTATTGATTTAGCTGATGTAGTAATTTTGGCAACTCCACCTGGATTTAGACCAGATCATTTCAAATATGCTGTAGAAAGAAGTAAACATGTCTTTATGGAAAAGCCTGTTGCAACTGATGCTCACGGCGTGAGAAAAGTTTTGGAGGCTGCAAAACTCGTTAAAGAAAAAAAAATAAATGTAGTGGTTGGTCTTCAAAGACGATATCAGTTAAGTTATTTAGATATTTTTAAACAAGTTAAACGAGGGATTATTGGAAAAATTATATCTGGAACAGTTAGATGGAACAACAGTGGAGTTTGGGTAAATAAAAGGAAACCTGGGCAATCTGAACTAGAATATCAAATGAGGAATTGGTACTATTTTAATTGGCTATGTGGTGACCATATTGTTGAGCAACACATTCATAATCTGGATGTAGCAAACTGGTTTCTTGGTGAACATCCTGTCACTGCTCAGGGTATGGGAGGAAGAGAAGTAAGAAAAGGTATTGATCATGGTGAAATTTTTGATCATCATTATGTTGAGTTTAAATATCCCTCTGGAGCTGT
>JBELHE010000002.1:23063-38559 GCA_042091575.1 Cryomorphaceae bacterium | reverse complement strand
TTTTCCAGTAATTTTTGCAACAGCACCATTATTTGCTAAATTTCCATATAGTATCCTAATATGACCAGTTTCTTTTATTGGATTATTAATAGGCATTATTATTTTTTGATTATCCTCTAGATCATTTACATCTTTTAAATTTTCAGAAATTGATTTTCCAGTAACAGTTAAACAAGTTCCATCTAACATATTATTTTTTAACATAAACTTCATCACCGCAGGAATTCCTCCAATATTATGTAAATCTTCCATAAGAAACTTTCCGCTTGGCTTTAAATCTGCTAAAAAAGGTGTACTGTTAGAAATTCTCTGAAAATCATCAATTGAAAAATTAATATTAGCAGTTTTACAAATAGCTAAAATATGAAGAACAGCATTGGTAGAACCACCAAGAACAGTAATTAGTTTGACAGCATTTTCGATAGATTTTTTAGTTAAAATATCCAAGGGTTTAATATCTTTTCTTAAAATATTTATTATGGTGTCTGAAATTTTTAATTTTTCTTCATTTTTATCAACACTAATAGCTGGATTGGAGGAGTTGAATGGTAATGATAAGCCCATTGCTTCTATTGCTGATGCCATAGTGTTAGCAGTATACATTCCACCGCACGCACCGGGACCCGGACATGATTTGCTTATAACATTGTCGTAGTCTTTTTCAGAAATTTTTCCTGAAACTTTTTGACCCCAAGCTTCAAAAGCCGAAACAACATCTAGTTTTTTTCCCTTGTAACATCCTGCCGCAATTGTTCCGCCATAAACTAATATCGATGGACGATTTAATCTAATCATAGCCATTAAAGCACCTGGCATATTTTTATCACAGCCAACAACAGAAATTAAAGCGTCATAAGACATGCCACTAACAACAGATTCAATTGAATCGGCAATTAGTTCTCTTGATGGTAGAGAGTATTTCATTCCATTAGTTCCCATTGAAATACCGTCGCTTATGCCAATAGTATTAAAAATTAATGGCACTGCTAATTTTGAATCAATTGATTTTTTAATCTGAAGAGATAAATCATTTAAGTGCATATTACAAGGATTGCCCTCGTATCCAGTACTAGCTATTCCTATAAAAGGTTTTTTAAAGTCCTCTTTTTTTAAACCAATAGCATGCAACATTGCTTGTGCAGCTGGTTGAGAACCGTGAGTTGTAATTACTTTACTGTACTTATTTAACACCATTTAAAGTAAAAAAAGCTCCAATAAATGGAGCTATATAGTAAATATAGTATTTATGTTTTTATTTTTTCTATAATTAACTGATAATATCTTGTTATATTAATAATAAATATATTTTTGTCATCAAATTTGAAAGATTTCGATATAATACATAATGCTCAAAAAGAGTTTTTCATTTCAAAAAAGACATTTCCAATTTCTTACAGAGTAAATTCACTTAAAAGACTTAAATCAAACATCATAAAATATGAGGATGAAATTTTTAAATCATTAAAAGATGATTTAGGTAAAAGTAAATCTGAAACTTACTTTTCTGAAATATCTCTACTTTACAACGAAATTAATCTTGCTTTAAAAAATATTAGAAAATGGTCATCAAAAAAAAGAGTTTCATCTTCATTGATTAATTTTATATCATCGGACTATATTTTACCAGAACCTTACGGGATTACATTAAATATTTCACCATGGAATTATCCATTTCAATTAGCTATTTCGCCTATTATTGGTGCTGTTTCAGCTGGAAATACAGTAGTTTTAAAACCATCTGAATATACACAAAAGACTTCTTGTTTATTAAAAAAAATTATAAATAAAAGTTTCGATAAAAGACATGTTGAAGTAATTCTTGGTGGACCTGAAGTTGGTTCATATCTTTTAAATTTAAAATGGGATTATATATTTTTTACCGGAAGCACACAAATTGGAAAAATTGTTGCAAAAAAAGCTGCTATGTATTTAACACCTGCAACTCTGGAGCTTGGAGGAAAAAACCCTTGTATAATTGATAAAAATGTTAATTTAAAAGTAGCTGTTAAAAGAATTGTTTGGGGAAAGTTTTTAAACTGTGGTCAAACATGTATTGCACCAGATTTTATTTTATGCAATAAGTTCAAGAAAGAAGAATTTATCAAACAGGTAATTGAAAGAATCAAACATGTATATGGTTTAGATCCAAGTAAGTCTATTAATTACTCAAAAATAATAAGCTCGTCTCATATAAATAGGTTAGATAATTTGATCTCTGATGAAAAAGTTCTCTTTGGAGGGAAATTTAACTTAAAGAAAAGATTTTTTGAACCAACAATAGTTGAAGTTAAATACCCGAATAACAAAATACTTAAAGAGGAGATTTTTGGGCCAGTTCTTCCAATAATTGAATATGAATCAGAAAGTGAATTGTATAAAATTTTAAATAATTTTAAAAATCCATTAGCTTTTTATGTTTTTACTAATAGAATAAAGTTTGGAGAGAAGCTAATGAAGGATTTTTCTTTTGGTGGAGGAGCAGTCAATGATACAATTGGTCAAATTATAAACCACAGACTTCCTTTTGGTGGAATTGGAAATTCAGGTCATGGAAAATATCACGGAAAAGAATCTTTTAATACTTTTAGTCATTTTAAACCATACATAATCAAATCCAGATTTTTTGATATTAATTTCAAATATAAAGTTGATGAAAAATCACTTACATTTAGAATTATGAAAAAAATATTTAGAAATATATCAATATGATTAAAGATTTTAATGAGGTTATAAAAACTAGAAGATCAGTAAGAGATTTTTTGAAAGAAAATTTAGACATCTCAATTGTAAAAGAATGTATTAAAAATGCAACTCTAGCTCCTAATAGTAGTAATCTTCAATTATGGGAATTTTATCATATTATTAGTGATGAATTAAAAGCAAATATTTCTAAATCCTGTTTTGATCAACCTGCTGCAAAAACAGCAAACCAGTTTGTAATAATTGTAACAAGAAAAGATCTGTGGAAAAGAAGAAGGGATTTTAATTTGAATTTTATTCTAAATAAATTCAAAAATTTATCCGATGTAAAATCTATGAAAAAAAGAAAGAATGCAATTAACTATTACAAATTATTAATTCCAACTCTTTATGGAAATTTTTTAAAAATTACAGGTTTTATTAAATATTTAAATGTTTCAATTATTGGACTCTTTAGACCAATGTATAGAGAAGTTACATCAACTGACTTGAGAGTTGTTGTTCATAAAAGTGCAGCATTAGCTGCCCAAAATTTCATGCTTAGTATGAGATTTAACGGATATGACACATGTCCAATGGAAGGTTTTGACTCTAAAAGAATTAAAAAAATTATTAATATTCCAAACTCAGCAGAAATAAATATGGTAATTGGATGTGGAATAGGATCTGAAAAAGGTGTATACTCAGAACAATTCAGGGTTCCATTTAAGGAAGTTTATTTTGAGAAATAAAATAACCTAAACCTTCGTTCAACCAGCTTTTATATGTTTCTGTGTTCGTATACTGTATTGGTGAATTTAAAATTTTTAAATCTGGTGATAATAGAACATAGTATGGTTGAGAATTTATATTAAAATTTAGAGTTTGAAAAGCCGACCATTTTTCACCAACTGTTTCTAAATTTTTTTTATTTCCATTACTATCTCTTATTGTGATTAAGTTTTCTCCTAACCTTGATCTATCATCTACATATAATGATATTAAAATAAACTTATTATTAATTATCTCATATACATCAGGATCAGACCATGTATTCTCCTCTACTCTCCTACAGTTTGCACATGCCCATCCGGTAAAATCCAATAGAATTGGTTTATTATATTTTTTGCTTATTTCTAATCCTTTTTCAAAACTCTTATAACAGTCAAGAGATAAAGGACAGTTATTTTCAATTTCATATATTGAATAAAATTCCGGTGGTAATAAACCACTTAAAAAACTAAGATTTGTTTCAGAATTTTTAGGTATTGATGTTGACATAAACAATGAAAAAAATACAAATACGAGACCTGTAAATGACTTCATGGATATTATTGAATAAAATCCCTTTTTAATATCTTTTAATAGGAACAAACCACAGGTCAAAAATATTATTACCCATATAAAAACAAAAACCTCTCTTTTTAGTAAACCCCAACCTTCGACAAGATCAACATTAGATAAGAACTTAAATGCCAATGCTAGTTCGATAAAACCCAATAAAACTTTCACTGTATTGGTCCAAGACCCGGACTTTGGCAGTTTGGTAACTATATTAGGGAAAATAGCTAACAAAGTGAATGGTAATGAAAGAGCTAATCCAAAACCCAACATACCATATGTAAGATCAATAGAACCTCCATCTCCAGAGATACTTCCAACTAATAACGTTCCAAGTATTGGCCCTGTGCAAGAAAAAGAAACTAATACTAGAGTTAAAGACATGAAAAAAGTAGATAATAATCCTTTTGAAATATTTGATTTTGAATCTGCTTTATTTACCCAAGAATTGGGAAGAGAAATTTCAAATAAGCCAAATAGTGATATAGAAAAAACAATAAAAATTATAAAAAATAAAAAATTTAATATAGGACTAGTAGAAATTTGATTAAGGATTTCTGGATTAATATTTTCAAGGAAATAAAAAGGCAAACTTAAAGTCAGATAAATCAACACAATAAATGATCCATATGACAACGAATAAAGTTTTGAGTTTTCATTTTTAGAGGAAAAAAATGAAATAGTTAATGGGATCATTGGAAAAACACAAGGAGTTAATAGTGCTAAAAATCCTCCAATTAGTCCAAGCAAAAGAATATTTAGTCTTCTTGAAAAATTATCATCAGAAATTAATTCGATATTGTTTTTAATTAATTCTTTATTTGTAAAGTTTTTTATTAAATCACTTTGGACAGATTTGTAATCAAAAGATTTTAAAGTTATAAATGAATTTGAATTTAAATTGAATTCTAAATCAACATCTCTAAATATACACACTCTATCATCACAAACTTGATAAAAAAGTTTTTGATTAATAATATCACTTGAATAAAGTTTTTTCAGTTTTATATCCTGATAATATGTAATGTTATTGATAAAATAGGATTGATCCATGTTAAATATCGGATCAAACTTGGTAATAGGTTCGGGCTCGATGACATTTCCATAAAAATCAAAATATGATTCATTTTCAAATTTGAATTCAGTAGGCAAGGCACCTCCCTCAGGTAGGGATTGTGCATATAGCCTCCAACCGTCTTTTATAACACCCTTAGTGACAAGTGTATACTCATTATTTTCATTTTCTATTACAGATGTTGACCAAGTTATTGGAGTGTTTTGAGAATAAATTGAATTTATTAAAAAAAGAAATACTAAATAGAGATTTTTAAACATTTACCATTTTTTACTAAATTTCTTTTATCCGCTCTTAATCCTACAATCCATAGTACCTCATCTTTAGAATTTGATAGAATCCACTGTTTATGCTTGTCAAAAATCGACATTTTTTGGTCTTTAAAAAACTTGCTTAACTTTTTTTTTCCATTCATTCCAGTTGGAAAAAAAAAATCACCCTTTTTCCATCTTCTTAATTTAAGGGGCTTTTCAATATCATATCTAATACAAATTTCATTCCTTTTTAAACAAGTTGTGTTATTTAGTGGAATAAGTTTAATGTTAAATGGATGCTTGTTAAGTCCATTTTTAAGGAAATACTCTTCATTAATATTGTCTTTATTTTTTTTTATAATAACATGATCTCTGTTTGATAAAATAGTGTGAGATTTTGAATCAATTGATTTTCCTGTCGATGATTTAAAAATTTTTAAAAGTTCCATTTTATTATAAAATCCAAATTTTTGAAAATATTCTAATTCAAAAGAATCTACATTGTAAATTTCCCAAATATTTTTTTTTGTTGTGATGTTTTTGTTTTTATCATATTTAAATAGTTTAGATAATTCAAAATGAAAATATTTACTTTTTATATTGTTTTCAAGGTTTGAAATTTTAAATAGTTTTCTAAAATTCTCTCTGTATTTAAAATTCATTTGTTCAATTATGGGTAGAATTAAATTTCTAATTTTATTTCTATTGTATTTATTTATGGAGTTTGAACAATCATCTCTCCAAATTAAACCATTGTGGAGTGCGTAATTCTTAATTTCAGCTTTTGTAAAATTTAAAATTGGACGTATAATAAATTTATTAGTAGGTCTGATTCCAATAAATGTTTTATTTTTTTTACCTCTTAATAAATTCAAAAAAACTGTTTCAATATTGTCGTCTAGGTGATGGGCTGTAAGTATATAGTCATAATTAAATTTACTTTTAAGCTTCTTTAAATATTTATATCTAACATCTCTAGCTGTACTTTGAATAGATTTTGTATGATTTGATAAATTGTCCAAAAGACAATAAAATTTTATATTATTTATTTTACAGTAGTTGTTAATAAATAACTCATCGTTTTTGCTTTCATCACCCCTTAAGCAATAATTAACATGTGCAACTGAAAAATCACAGTTTGATTTTAACAATAAATCACATAAAACCATACTATCTACACCGCCACTAACTGAAACAAGAAGTTTTTTATTTAAAATTTTATAATTTTTTAAGAATGCCTTAAACATAACTTTAAATATACTACAACAATGAATTTATCATTGCTTCTGCTTTTAGTTTACATTCTTCGTATTCTTTTTCAGGATCTGAAGCAAAAGTTATAGCACTTCCAACATTTATATTTAAATTTTTCTTGTTTGAATTATAGATAATTGATCTAATTACAACATTAAAATCAAAATCTTTTTTTGGAGATATATATCCGATTGATCCACTATATATTCCTCTTTGAGTCTTTTCAAACTCTTCAATAAATTGCATTGAACGAATCTTAGGAGCTCCCGTCATACTTCCCATTGGAAAAGAACTTTTTAAGATTTCAGATAATTTTAATGAATTATTTATTTTAGCTTCAACTGTAGAAATTAATTGATGAACATTTTTAAATGAATACAAGTTTGATAATTCCTTAACTTTTACCGATCCTTTTTTAGCAATTTTAGATAAATCATTTCTAACTAAATCTACAATCATATGGTTTTCTGAAAGTTCTTTAGAATTGTTTTTTAAATAATTGATGTTTTTTAAATCTTCTTTTAGATTTTTTACTCGTCTAATGGTGCCTTTAATTGGTTCAGTTATTATTTTATTACCAATTTTTTTAACAAACCTTTCAGGTGATGATGAAATTAAATAAAGAGATTTGAATTTAAAAAAAACACTCATTGGTGATTCAGTTAACGAATTTAGATATTTATAGGATTTAAAAGGATTGATAATTGAGTTTTCCGAAAAGTAATCGATGCAAAAATTAAGTTCATATATATCACCTAGCCTAATTCGTTCCTTAATTTTATTAACAGTATTTAAATATTCAATTTTACTAAATCTTTGGTGAAGATTGTGTTTTTTAACAGAGGATTCATTGTTACTAGTGTAATTAATTATTTTATGAAATTCTGATTCAGGGTCATTATTAGGCAAGCATAGTAAATTTATTACATTATCCTTTACAAGGACAACTGTATTTGGTTGAAAAAAATAAAGATTTGGGATATTGTGATTGATTATATTTTTACTTTTAAGATTTTCAATTTCATTTTTTAATTCATATGATAAAAAACCAAAGAGCCAATCATTTGTTTTGTTTATAAATCTATCAAGTTTTTGAAGAGAATTCATGCTAGATGAAATATGATTATTCACTCCATAAGCAAAAACCAAATCATATGTAGTAGAACTGTTATTTGAATTTAAAATAATTGAACAAGTATTTTCCTTTGAAAAAAGAATGATTTTTTCTTTAAACAATTTAATGTCTATTTCTGTAAATTTTTTGCTATTTCTTTTCAACTCTTAAAAATAATTATAAAAAACATCATGTTTAATATTTTTTTTTGATATTTGCATTGTGATCATTTTTAAAACATATTTAAAAAACATACCCAGACGGGTACGCTGTTCATAGGCGTACAAACCATTATTTATCTCAATGAGATAATATTCTCCAATAATTAAATTTTATAGAATTGAAAATAGAGATTGCTTCCTTAAAGCATATAAAATATTGTAAAATTATTTCAGAAACCATTACTGAATCTGCAAAAGTAAGAGGTACAGGTATTGCATTGAGAACACCTGAATACATTGAAACAAAAATTAGAAATAAAAATGCTATAATTGCTATTGATAATGGAAAGTTTGCTGGTTTTTGTTACATTGAAATTTGGGGACATGGTAAATATGTTGCCCATTCAGGACTGATAGTTTTTCCAAAATACCGAGGTATTGGGCTTGCAAAGAAAATAAAGAAAAAAACTTTTGATTATTCAAAAGAAAAGTTTCCAAATACTAAAATTTTTGGTATTACAACAGGACTCGCAGTAATGAAAATTAATTATGGATTAGGTTATGAACCAGTAACTTTTTCAGAGTTAACGGATGATAAAGAGTTTTGGAAAGGTTGTCAAACATGTAAAAATTATGATATCCTTCAAAGAACAAAAAGAAAAATGTGTTTGTGTACTGGAATGTTATATAACCCAAATAAAAATAAATGAAAAAAATAGTTTTAGCATACAGTGGAGGTTTAGATACTTCATATTGTTTAAAAAAATTCTCAAATGATGGATTTAAGGTTCATGCCGTAAGTATTAATACTGGTGGGTTTTCAAAAGAAGAATTAAGTAAAATTGAGAAAAATGCATATAAATTAGGTGCATCAAAGTATGTCTCAATTGATGCAATTAGTAAGTTTTATGAAAAAATTATAAAATTTTTAGTATTTGGAAATGTATTAAGAAATAATATTTATCCTTTGTCGGTAAGCTCCGAAAGAATAATTCAAGCAATTGAAATTGTAAATTATGCTAAAATAAATAATTGTGATTTTATTGCTCATGGAAGTACAGGCGCGGGAAATGATCAAGTTAGATTTGATATGATTTTTCAAATACTAGCTCCAGAAATAAAAATTCTAACTCCAATAAGAGATAATAGCATTTCAAGGGAAGATGAAGTTACTTATTTAAAAAATAATGATATCAATCTAAATTGGGAAAAAGTAAAGTATTCAATAAATAAAGGACTTTGGGGGACAAGTATCGGAGGAGATGAAACTTTAACCTCAAACCAAAAACTTCCTGAAGAAGCTTATCCAAGTAAACTGAAAAATAAAAAAACTAAAAAATTAAGCATTGAATTCGTAGATGGTGAAATTGATGGTATTAATGGAAGGAAAATAAATAAAATAAAAGTAATAGAAATGATTTCTGAAATTTGTGAATCGTATTGTATTGGAAGAAATATACATGTTGGAGATACAATTATTGGAATTAAGGGTAGAGTTGGTTTTGAGGCTGGTGGACCACAATTAATAATCAAAGCTCATCATTTACTTGAAAAACATACACTAACAAAATGGCAACTATTTCAAAAAGACAGAATATCAGATTTTTATGGAATGTTGTTACACGAGGGACAATACCTAGACCCAGTTATGAGAGATATTGAATCATTCCTAACATCTAGTCAATCTAAGGTTTCAGGAAGTGTAATTATAACTCTTTTTCCACATAGGTTTGAACTTGATGGTATTATATCAAAAAATGATTTAATGAATTCAAAATTTGGATTATATGGCGAAAAAAATAACCTATGGGATTCAGATGATGCAAAGGGTTTTATAAAAATTTTATCAAATCAAAACAAAATTTATCAAAATATAAATGAAAAGAAAAAAAATTAAAATTGGAATTGTTGGAGCCTCTGGTTACACAGGGACTGAACTAATAAGATTATTAGTATCTCATCCATATGCTGATTTAAAATTTGCACTTAGCAAAACCTACAACAATAAAAAAATATCCGATATTTTTCCAGATCTTATTGGAGAAACAGATCTCTTATTTTCAAATAAAATTGAAAAAAAAATAGATGTTTTGTTCCTATGTTCAGGGCACAATAAGTCTAAAAAATTTTTGGAGGAAAATGATCTTGAAAAAAGTATAAGAATTATTGATTTGAGTCAAGATTTTAGAAACGATAATTTTTGTAAGAAATCAAAAAGAAAATTTGTGTATGGTTTACCAGAAATTAATAAGTCATTAATTGATAATGCATTTAATATTGCTAATCCGGGTTGTTTTGCAACTGCAATCCTCCTTGGATTGATACCCAGTTTCATAAACAACATTCCTGTTAATGATGTTTATACTAATGCGATTACTGGAAGTACCGGAGCAGGTGTTATTCCCTCAGAAAGCACACATTATAGCTGGAGGAATAATAATATAAGTTGGTATAAACCTTTTGAGCATCAGCATCTAGAAGAAATTAAAAACACCTTGTCAAAATTATCAAATAATAAAAAAAATATAAATCTTTTAACATTCAGAGGTCCATTTACAAGAGGGATTTATTGTACTAGCTATTTTAAATCACAAGAATCAATAAATAAAATAATTAATTTTTATGAAAAATTTTATGAAAAAACTGCCTTTGTAAAAATATCATCTAAAGAAATTGATTTAAAAAATGTTATTAATTCTAACAAATGTTTAATTCATTTAAAAAAAGTAGATGATAAAATATTAATTACATCTATAATTGACAATCTTGTGAAGGGAGCATCAGGGCAAGCAATTCAGAACATGAATTTAATGTTTGGAATTGATGAAAAAACTGGAATTAATTTAAAATCAACAATTTATTAAAATGAAAATCGCAATTATAGGAACTGGAAATTTAGGCCTAAGTATTGCTAAGGGCTTGCTTATAAGTGATAAAATCACATCGCTTTTTCTTACAAAAAATAAAACTTCAACAATAGAAGATTATAATGAAATTGATAATGTTTTTGTAACAAATGACAATATTAAAGCTGTTACTGAGTCTGATATAATTATAGTTTCGGTACAACCAAGTGATGCCGTGAATATTTTCAAGAGTATAAAAGATAAAATAAAAGAAAATCATATTATAATTTCAACAATTACTGGGTTAAAGATATTTGAAATAGAAAAAATTATTGGAGCAGATAAAAAGATTATAAGGTCTATGCCAAATACAGCAATATCCGTTAGAAAATCTTTAACTTGTATTTGTTCAAACAATACAGGGTCGCATTTTTTAGATTTATGTATTTCTATTTTTAATAGTATAGGAAAAACAATAATAATCGAAGAAAGCAAAATGCAATCTGCAACTGTTATGTGTGCTAGTGGAATTGCTTTTTGGATGAGAATAATCAGAGCAATGGCTCAAGGTGGAATTGAATTAGGTTTTGAAGCTAAAGATTCCTTAGAGATGTCTTACAGAACTGCAGAAGGAGCAATTAATCTTTTAGAATTAAACAAAACGCATCCAGAAGAGGAAATTGACAAAGTCACAACACCAAGCGGATGCACAATCAAAGGAATTATTGAAATGGAAAATAAAGGTTTAAGTTCTGCTATAATTCACGGACTGATTTCATCTTACGATAAAATTAATAACATAAAATGAAAAACTTTATAAACATTAATGATGTGTCAGATTACAAAAAACTAGTAAATCAAGCTATAGAATTAAAAAAATCTAAGCAAAGTAACATTTCTTTCAATAAAAAAACATTAGGTCTGATTTTTTTTAATCCAAGTTTAAGAACTAGACTTAGTACATTTAAGGCTGCACAAAATCTGGGAATGAATGTAATTGAAATGAACTTTGACAACCAGGGATGGAAATTAGAATTTAACAGTAATGTTATAATGAACTCTGATAAATCTGAACATATAATTGAAGCAGCTAAAGTTGTTAGTCAATATTGTGATATTGTTGGTATAAGATCATTTGCATCACTGAAAAATAAAAAAGAAGATCAAAAGGAAATAATTATTAATTCATTTAAAAGGTATGGAAGCATTCCTGTATTGAACCTTGAAAGCTCATGTTATCACCCTTTACAAGCTCTTGCAGATGCAATAACAATCGAAGAAAAAAAGATTGTTAAAAAACCTAAAATTATACTTTCTTGGACCCCTCATGTTAAACCGCTTCCACATGCAGTGGCAAATTCATTTATAAATATGGCAACTAAGCTTAAATATGATATAAAAATTGCTAATCCTAAAGGATATAACTTAGATAAGAATATAACTTGCGGAATTGAAATAATAAATGATCAAGAAGAAGCTTTTAAAGGGGCAGATTTTGTATATGCTAAAAATTGGTCAAGCTATGATAGTTATGGAAAAATCTTGAAAACAGAAAAATCATGGACAATCGATGATAAAAAAATGGATTTAACTAATAATGGGTTGTTTATGCATTGTCTTCCAGTAAGAAGAAATATAGTTGTAAATGGTGAGGTCTTAGATAGTAATAAATCAATAGTTGTTGAGCAGTCTAAAAATAGAATTTATAGTTCTCAAATAATTTTAAAAAAATTAATAAATGAAATCTGAACTAACTGTAATAAAAATTGGAGGTAAAATTATTTCAAACTCTGAATTGCTTGATAAGTACATAAAAAAAATAATAAATTTTTCTGGAAATATTATTATTGTTCACGGTGGTGGTAATATCGCTAATGAATATTTTAAAGAATATAATCATCCAGTTAAATTGATTGATGGAAGAAGAATTACTGATAAAAAAACTTTGGAAAAACTAGTTATGTTATATAGTGGACTTATAAATAAGAATATTATATCAAAACTAAGTTGTTCTAATAAAAAATATATCGGTTTAAGTGGAGTTGATTCAAAAGTTATTGAAAGTAAAAAAAGAGAAATCAAGGATATTGATTATGGGCATGTTGGTGATATAAAAAAAATTGATGGAGATTTTATAAAATTACTGCTTAAAAACAAATCATTCCCTGTTTTTTGTCCAATTACTGCAAACAATAAAGGTGAACTGTTAAACACTAACGCAGATACAATTGCAACAATGATCGCAATTGAAATGACAAAATACTATAATGTTAATTTGTTCTATTTTTTTGATAAGCCTGGTGTAATAATAGCTAATAAAGTAATTGGAGAAATTAATGAAAAAAAATATTCGAGTTTTATAAAAAGTAAAGAAATCAAAGATGGAATGATTCCAAAACTAGATAACTCATTTAAAGCAAGAAGAAATGGAGTGAAAAAAGTTTTGATAGGAGATATTAATATATTTGAAAAATCACATAATAGCACTGAGATATGTTTGAATTAAAAAAGCTACAAACTGAAGCAATATGCCTTTTAAAAGAGCTAATTTCAATTAAGTCTTTTTCATTTGAGGAAGATAAAACTGCTTATAAAATTGAAACTTGGCTGAAAAAAAAAGGAATAGAAACTAAAAGAGATGTAAATAATATCATTTCCTTCAACAAGTATTTTGATGAAAGTAAAGCCAACATTCTTCTAAATTCTCATCATGACACAGTTGAACCCAATTCAGCTTATACTAATGACCCTTTTAGTCCTTTGATTATTAATGAAAAATTATATGGACTTGGAAGTAATGATGCCGGTGGAGCACTGGTTAGCTTACTGTCAACTTTTTTACATTTTTATAATAGAAAAGATTTGAAACACAATATAATATTTCTTGCTTCTGCAGAAGAAGAAAGGTCAGGTCCTAATGGTATAAGCAGTGTAATTCCTGAATTACCAGAAATTGACTTAGCAGTAATTGGAGAACCGACTTTAATGGATATTGCTGTTGCTGAAAAAGGATTAATTGTTTTTGATTTAATAGTCAAGGGAACATCAAGCCATGCTGCTCACAAAAACCTTGATAATTCTATAAACAAGGCAATGAAAATAATTGATAAGATTTCAAAAATCAAATTTTCAAAAAAATCAGACTTATTAGGTGAAGTTAAATTAACAACTACCCAGATTAACGCTGGCGTACAGCATAATGTTGTTCCTGCTGATGTAAAAATTGTTTTGGATGTAAGAGTCAATGATGAATACACTAACATTGAGATTTATGATAAATTAAAGAAAGAGTTAGATTGTGAAATAATACCAAGAAATTTAAAACTAAACTCTTCATCGATATCAAAAAACCATAAAATTATAAAAGCAGGCAAATCCCTTAATTTTAAAATGTATGGATCTCCTACCCTTTCAGATCAAGCTAAAATTGATTGTAATTCTATAAAATTAGGACCAGGCGATTCATTGAGATCTCATACTGCTAATGAATTTATATATATTAATGAAATCGAGACTGGAATAAAGAAGTATATTGAACTAATTGAAGAATATTTGTTATTATGAAACTTTGGAGTAAAAAAGATAATTTGAATAAGATCATTGAATCATTTACAGTAGGAAATGACAGGCATTATGATATGTACTTGGCAAAGTATGATATAATTGCAAGCAAAGCGCATGCAAAAATGCTTTGTAAAATTGGAATATTAGATCATAATGAAAAAGAATCAATAATTAAAGAACTTAATAATATTAATAAATTGATTGAAAATAATGAATTTGATATTGAAGATAATTTTGAAGACATTCATTCAAAAATTGAATTTTATTTAACAGAAAAATTAGGTGATTTAGGTAAAAAAATTCATACAGCAAGATCAAGAAACGATCAAGTGCTTGTAGCATTGCAATTGTTTTTAAAAGATGAGATAGATATAGTTAAAAACGACATAAAAGAATTATTTGAAACTTTAATCTTATTGTCAAATAAATATTCAAACGATCTTCTTCCTGGCTATACTCACTTGCAATCAGCTATGCCATCATCTTTTGGATTATGGTTTTCATCGTATGCAGAAACAATGATCGATGATGTTTTATTTTTCAATACAGCTTACGATATTAATAATCAAAACCCTTTAGGAAGTGCAGCAGGTTATGGAAGTTCATTTAAAATTGATAGAAAGTTTACTACTGAAGAGTTAGGTTTTAAACAATTGAAATATAATGTTGTAGCTTCTCAAATGAATAGAGGAAAAATAGAAAAAAGCGTTTCACTTGCCATCAGCTCAATAGCTACTACTCTATCGATTTTTTCATCAGATATTTGCTTATATATGACACAAGAATTTAATTTTATTTCTTTTCCAGACGAATTTACAACTGGATCTAGCATAATGCCTCACAAAAAAAATCCAGATATCTTTGAATTAATTAGAGCAAAATGCAATTCATTAAAATCACTTCCAAATGAATTTGTTATAATATCAAATAATCTTACAAGTGGATACCACAGAGACTTACAGGTTTACAAGGGGAAAATTATAGAGGCTTTAATTGAAATCAAGGAATGTGTTAAAATTTTTAATTATTCAATAAAAAATATAAAAATTAGAAAAAATATTCTGGATGATGAAAAATATAAGTTTATATATTCAGTTGAAAATTTAAATAAACTTGTACAGGATGGTTATAATTTTAGAGATGCTTATAATGAGATATCTAATCAAATTAATAATAAATCGTTCACTCCAAGTAAAAACATAAAACAT
>JBELHE010000002.1:9882-22963 GCA_042091575.1 Cryomorphaceae bacterium | reverse complement strand
ACATATCTAACAACAAGCTCATGTAGTCCAAGCAGAAACTCAATACTAACTGGAAGATACCCCCATAACACAGGTGCTGCTGAACTTCATACTGAACCACCAATTGAAATGATATCACTTCCCGAACTTTTAAAAAACAATGACTATTATACATTACAAGCTGGTAAATTTCACATGGGAGAATATGCAAAAAGAGGCTTTAATGAGATCCACGATGAAATAAAAATTAATGGTGACGGTGGTGAGGATTATTGGAATTTCGCTGTTGAAAACAGACCAATAAACAAACCCTTTTTTATGTGGTTTGCATCGTACGATGCACACAGAAAATGGGGTCAAAATAAATTTTCTGGAACTCACGATCCAGAAGAATTAAAAATACCTAAATACCTAGTTGATGAAAAGCTAACAAGGCAAGACTTGTCAAAATATTACGATGAAATTACACGATTTGATTTTCATATAGGAGAAGTAGTTAAAATATTAAAAAAACAAAAAGTTTTTGACGACACAATGATAATAATCATGGCTGACAATGGCAGACCCTTTCCTCACAGTAAAACTAGACTAAATGATCAAGGTGTTAAAACTCCTTTTGTAATACATTATCCTAAAATAAAATCTAAAATAAAAAGTACTGAAAGCTTAATTAGTTCCATAGATATTGCTCCAACCATATTAGAATTAGCAGGAATTAAAGAATTTATATCCTTTCAGGGGATGAGCTTTCTAGATATTATTAAAAATCCAGAAAAATCATTTAGAAATTATGTTTTTGCAGAACATAATTGGCATGATTATGAATCTCATCAGAGAATGGTTAGAAATAAAAGTTTTTTGTATATACGTAATTCACGACCACAGTTTATGCAAGAAGGCCCTCTAGATGCAATAAATAGTTTAACATATATTGATTTAAAAAAAGCTAAAAAAAATCAAACAATTACAGATCTGCAATCTGAAATTTTTATATACCCAAGACCCAAAGAGGAACTCTATGATATAATCAATGATCCATATCAATCAACAAACCTTTTAATTAACAATAAAGTCTATAATAAATCTGACAACTACTTAGAATTAGTCAATGTATTAAACAAATGGATTGCTGAAACAGATGATGATTTGCCTAAAGAACTTACAAAAGACTGGTATTTGAGAAAACAGAAGCCTTTTAATGAATCTTCAAACCTCAAAACAGAATATCATGGCGTAAGAGGTCAAATGCCTGGTAGTTCTTTAAATGCTGTAAAAAACAACAATAAAGGTCCTTTCTAATTATATATGTAGAGGTCTGTTCTCAAGAGCTGAAAGAGCAGCTTCTTTCATTGCTTCAGAATACGTCGGATGTGGATGACTCATCATTGAAATATCTTCACATGAAGCTTTAAACTCCATAGCAGTCACTCCTTCAATGATTAAATCTGCAGCTCTAGCACCTATAATATGAACACCAAGTATTTCATCTGATTTCTTATCAGCAATAATTTTTACAAATCCATCTAAGTCATTGCTTGCCCTCGATCTACCCAGTGCTCTCATGGGAAACTTACCCACTTTGATTTCATAATTTTCAATTAACAATTGATCTTCAGTTTTACCAACTGATGCAACTTCAGGCCAGGTATAAATTACATTTGGAATTAAATTATAGTCAATGTGTGGTTTTTGATTTTTCATAATTTCTGCAACAGCAACACCTTCTTCCTCGGCTTTATGAGCTAGCATAGGACCATCGATAACATCACCAATTGCATAAATTTTTTTGTTTGATGTTTCAAATTTATTATTAACTAATATTTTACCATTTTTACTACATGAAACTCCAACATTAGAAAGATTTAGTCCCTCTGTATAGGCTTTTCTTCCAACAGAGACTAAACAATAATCACAATCAAATTCAATTATTTCCCCGTTAGAATCTTTTGCTTTAACCAATACAGATTCTTGATTAATATTTGTTTCAAAAACTTCATGAGATAAATAAAAATTAATCTTTTCTTTCTTTAAAATTTTTAAAAGTTCTTTTGAAATATCCTTATCCATAAATGGAGTTATTTTTTCAGAATATTCAATTACAGTAACTTGTGATCCCAATCTATTATAAACTTGTCCAAGTTCTAATCCAATGACACCGCCGCCGATGATTACTAGGTGTTTTGGAATCTCTTTTAAGGATAAAGCTTCAGTGGATGTTATTATTCTTTTTTCATTAAGATTAATAAATGGTAAAGAAATAGGTTTTGATCCAGTTGCAATAACACATTTATCAAAATTTATTATTTTGTTGGTTTCTTTGATGGATATTGATGAAGAATCTATAAATGTTCCTAAACCATTAAAAACAGTTATCTTATTTTTATCCATCAGAAAATCAATACCCTTAACAGTTTGACTTACAACTTTATCTTTTCTGTCAATCATTTTTTTAAAATCTAATTTGACTTTACCCTCAATTTCAATTCCATGAGATGATGCATTTTTAATAATGTCATGATAGTGATGTGATGAATCTAAAAGAGATTTTGATGGTATACAGCCTACATTTAAACATGTTCCACCTAAAGAATCATATTTTTCAACAATAGCTGTTTTAAAACCAAGTTGAGCAAGCCTAATTGCACAAACATATCCGCCTGGTCCAGACCCAATTACAACAACTTCAAATTTATTAACTGACATGAATACAAAAATACAAATACTCACTAATTAAAAATGATTTTAATACTTTATTTTAAGATATATAAAGATGAATTTTGAATATATTAGCAATTCACTATGAACAAGAAAAAATTGATTATAAAAAACAATAAGATGATTTCTCTTTTTGACTCAATTTTTCCAATTTTTGTTCTAATATTACTGTTATATATTAACGTGAGTATTTTCGGTGATTCTTCAATTGATGGCTCAAATCAATTTATTCTAATTATCGGAGCATCCATTGCTTTTGTTTTTGGATTAAAAAATAAAGTAAAACCTGAAACCATATTCTTAACCATTTCTGAAAACTTAAAATCTGTTAGTACGCCAATTATAATTCTATTGCTCGTTGGTGCACTATCAGGTTCTTGGCTTATTAGCGGAATAATTCCATCCATGATTTATTATGGACTTAAATTAATTAACGCTTCCTTTTTTTTACCAACTTGCGTTATCATTAGCTCAATAGTTGCTCTTGCTACTGGAAGTAGCTGGTCAACAACAGCAACAATTGGAATTGGCCTTATTGGAATTGGAAAGGCGTTAGGATTTGATCTAGGTGTTGTTGCTGGTGCTATAATATCAGGCGCATATTTTGGTGATAAAATGTCTCCTTTAAGTGATACAACTAATTTAGCTGCTGCTGTAACTGGTTCAAATCTTTTTAAACATATAAAATACATGACACTTACAACAGTTCCAACCATTATAATTACATTGATTTTCTTTACGAGTTATAATTTATTTAATGCTCCAAATGAAATTGTTGAGAACATACAATACATTGAATCAATAAAAAATTATTTTTTTATTTCACCTATTCTTTTTGTAGTTCCAATAATTGTTGTAGTGTCTATAATAAAAAAAATAAACCCTGTTGTTTCATTATTTATTGGAATAATATCTGCTGCAATGTTTACTTTGATATTTCAAAATGACTTAATCTTACGTTTTATTAATGAATCAGATTTGAACACTTATCAAATAATAATAAATTCGATTGTTTCAGACACCAGTATTCAAACAGATAATATTTTTTTAACTGAATTGTTTAATTCGGGGGGAATGAAAGGAATGTTAAATACAATATGGCTAGTTATTTCTGCTATGATTTTTGGAGGGGTAATGGAATCTATTGGGGCATTAAAAAGAATTTCAGAATTTTTATTAGGTAAAGCAAAATCTACTTTTGGTTTATTTTCAAGTACAGTAATTAGTTGTTTAACAGTGAATATTTCCGCTTCTGATCAATATTTAGCAATAGTTATCCCAGGGAAAATGTTCTCAAATGCATACAATGATAGAAAATTATCAAATTTAAACTTGAGTAGAACAATTGAAGATTCTGGGACCGTTACGTCTGTTCTAATTCCATGGAATACATGCGGGGCTTATCAATCAGGGGTTCTAGGTGTTAGTGTTTTCGATTATTTTATATATGCTATATTTAATTGGCTAAGTCCTTTAACAACGTTGTTTGTTGCTTTAATTAATTATAAAATTAAAAGAATAAATGAAAAATAATTTTAAAATAATATCGGGATCTTTTTTAGTTATATTTTCAATATTAATAACAATATCAATCTTTTCATTTATGTTTAATTGGAAAGAAGATCAATCTTTAATAAATGGAGTTTTTAGTTACGATGATGAAATCAATAATATTGGGAAAAAAATTGGTTTTTTTTTCTCATACTATTTAGTTTATAAAAGTTTTGGTATTGCATCACTGTTATTGTGTTTTAATCTTGTTGTAATTGGACTTTCATTGACTTTCAATAAAGGTATAAATAAGATAATAAATAGATCATTTACTATTTTATTGTCTTGTATGTGGATATCCATCTTTTGTGGTTATTTCGTTTCAAATAAAATTTATTCAGGTGTCTTTGGTTTTGAAGTAAAAAACATAATAATAAATTATACTGGAGAAATTGGATTAATTCTTCTTCTTGTTTTTGGCCTAATTGTTTTTATGATCACAGTATTAAATATAACTCCCCTGAAAATATTTAATTTATTAAAAAAAATATTAAAAATTGTTTCCGAAAAAATCAAAACTAACAGCGATAACATAAGTGAAAGAATAGATTATGAAGAAGAAAAGTTAAATGATGATAATAATTTTGTGTTTAAAAATGATAATATAAATGATGAGATCATGCCTACAATTGAAAATTTTTCAAAATTTGATATTGATGAAAATGAAAAAAATAAAAATAGTAGTGATGATAAAATTGAAATGAAAGTTGAAAAAATTAGTGATGAAGAAAGGATTAAATCAGAATCTGATAATATATTAAAAACACATGGAGAATTTGATCATACTCTTGAACTAAAGAACTTTAAAAACCCTCAGATCAAACTTTTATCTGAACATAATAATGATGGTGTAATAACAATAAATCAAGAAGAGTTAGAGGAAAATAAAGAAAAAATTATTGACACTCTAAAGAACTATAAAATTGGAATCGATAAAATCAAAGCTACTATTGGTCCAACTGTAACTTTATATGAAATTGTCCCTGAAGCAGGGATTAGAATTTCTAAAATAAAAAATCTAGAGGATGATATTGCACTCTCTCTTTCAGCATTAGGAATTAGAATCATAGCTCCGATCCCTGGTAAAGGAACCATTGGGATTGAAGTTCCAAATAAAAATAAAAAAATTGTATCAATGAAATCTTTAATTTCTTCAAAGAAATTTCAAGATGCTGAAATGGAATTGCCATTAGCCCTTGGTAAAACGATAAGTAATGAAACTTTTGTAGTTGATTTTTCAAAAATGCCTCATTTACTTATGGCTGGTGCTACAGGTCAGGGTAAATCGGTTGGGATTAACTCAATTATCACATCATTATTATACAAAAAACATCCTTCTGAAATAAAATTTATTTTAGTTGATCCAAAAAAAGTAGAGTTAACCCTTTTTAATAAAATTGAGAGGCATTATTTAGCAAAACTTCCTGATTCAGAAGAAGCTATTATCACCGACAACAAAGTTGTAATAAAAACTTTAAATTCCCTCTGCTTAGAGATGGAAAAGCGTTATGACTTATTAAAAAATGGAATGTGTAGAAATATTAAAGAATATAATGCGAAATTTAAAAAAAGAAAATTAAATCCTAATGATGGTCATAAGTTTCTTCCTTATCTTGTTTTAGTTGTCGATGAATTTGCCGATTTAATAATGACAACTGGAAAAGAAGTTGAAACACCCATTGCTAGATTAGCACAATTAGCAAGAGCAGTTGGAATACATTTATTAATAGCAACACAAAGACCATCAGTAAATGTAATTACTGGATTAATAAAAGCAAATTTCCCAGCAAGAATAGCATTTAGGGTGACATCTAAGGTCGACTCTAGAACAATATTAGATTCTGGAGGTGCTGATCAGCTGATTGGAAGAGGTGATATGCTTTTTACACAAGGTAATGATTTAACAAGATTACAATGTGGATTTGTTGACACAGAAGAAATAGAAAAAATAACTGAATTAATTGGTGCTCAAATGGGATATTCTGAAGCATATATGTTGCCAGAATATATAGAAGAGGATAAAACTCAAAATAACTCAATTGATATTGATGATAGAGACACGTTATTTAAAGAAGCTGCAGAAGTTATAGTGTCTGCTCAACAAGGCTCTGCATCATTAATACAAAGAAAGTTGAAACTTGGATATAATAGAGCAGGAAGAATCATTGATCAACTCGAAGCAGCCGGAATTGTGGGTGGGTTTGAAGGAAGTAAAGCTAGATCCGTTCTAGTTAAAAATTTAGTTGAGCTTGACCAATTACTGAACAATGAATAAATATGAAAAAAAAAATTATCTTTTTATTATCATTTTTTCATTTACTTATTCAAGATAATATAATTGTAGATTCTTTTTTTAAAAATTACATTAATTTAAAATCTGCAAAGTTTTCATTTAGGATGTTAACAACCCAAAATAATGAAATTAAATTTCAAAATAATGGTGAATTAATTATAAAAAATGATTCTTATAAAATTTCTACAAATGATATTACATATTTTTTAAATAATGGCTTGTTATATTCAATTATAAAGGAAGACTCTGAAATTTATATTTATGATTTGGCAAGCGACGAAATTAGTAATAATAATTTGTTAATTAAAAGTATTAATATCAAGAAACTAATACTTTATTTGAAAAATAATTACGCATATACATTAACAAAAAATGGAGATAATAAAGATGAATATTCATTGTATTTTTCACACGATTCAACTCCTGATTATGAAATTGTATTTATGCCTAACCTTGATATAAATAGTGTTAGAATTATAAATAAAAATTCGACTTTCAATAATGTCTTATTTATTGAAAAGCTGAAAACAAACATTGAAATAAATAGTGATAAATTAAAAATAGATCTAGATAATTACAAAGATTATTTTATTAATAGACTATGAAGATTTTAGATAAGTATATATTAAAATCATACATAAAAAAATTTTTTAGTTTTTTCATACTCATAATGTTTGTGTTTATTTTTCAAACAATATGGATGTTTATTGATGATCTAGCTGGAAAAGAAGTTGATTACGAAATTATTTTTAAGTTTCTGGTATATTATACACCTAAATTAATTCCATTAATTCTACCCTTAACTGTATTATTGGCTTCAATAATGACTTATGGTGATTTAGCTGAAAATTATGAGTTTGCAGCAATAAAATCCTCAGGTATATCGCTAATAAGATCAATGAAAAGCTTAATTGTTTTTAATTTAATTTTATGTATTTCTGTATTTTTTATTTCAAATAACCTTATACCTTATGCTGAATTTAAATCTTATAATCTGAGAAAAAATTTGGCAAAAGTAAAACCATCATTAGCAATCACTGAGGGAATTTTTAATAATATTGGATTTATGAATATTAAAGTTGATGATAAATTTGGATTAGACAACTCTAACTTAAAAGGAATAATAATTCATAAATCTAATGCTAACAATGATAATAATATTGTTATCAAAGCTTCATCAGGAAAATTAGTAAGCAATGAATTTTCTGATGTTTTAAAAATTGAGCTAAATGATGGATATAGATATGAAGAAATTTTTAATAATAAATCAAATTCAGACCAATATAAACCACAAACAAAAATATATTTTGAAAAACATGAAATCTTCATAAATCTTAAAGAACTTAATAATGTTGACTTCTCTGAAGAGAAATACAGCAATACCTTTAGAATGCAAAATGTAAATGAATTGAAATTCAGTATCGACTCATTAGAATTAAAACTTGTTGATCAATATCAAGATTTTTCAAATAATTTTTATAAAAGAACTGGAATATATAATTTCCAAACTAATTATTCAAACAATTCAATTATACCTGAAATAGATTCATATGAAAAGATATTATTAAATTTCGACAAAGCCTCAAGAATTCAAATTATCACTTCGATGCAGAATAATATAAATAACCAAATTAATAATTTGAAAACTCAAAGAACGAATTTTTTTATAAGAGAAAAGCTGATAAACTTACACAAATCAAATTTACATAACAAATATGCAATTTCTTTAGCTGCTATAATTCTATTTTTTGTAGGCGCTCCACTAGGTGCAATAATTAGAAAGGGAGGATTCGGATATCCAGTTGTTATCGCTTTATTATTATTTTTAACTTATCATTTTGTTGGTACATTTGCAAAAAATGCTGCAGAGGATGGATCTATAAATCCGTTTGTTGGAAGTTGGGTATCAAATTTGATAATGATTCCAGTAGCAATTTATTTATTAATTAGAGCATCTGCTGATAAATCTATTATAAATATTGATAATATTTATAATGATTTTTTTCAGTTATTAAATAGAATAAAAAAATTTAAATGATATTAGATTCAATAGAGGAAGCACTAGACGATCTTAGAAAAGGTAAGGTTATCATTGTTGTTGATGATGAAAACAGAGAGAATGAAGGTGATTTTGTTTTTCCAGCAGAAAATATCAGTCCTGAAATTGTAAATTTTATGGCTACTGAAGGAAGAGGTTTGATTTGCGTTCCATTAACTGATGAAAGATGTGAAAAATTAGACCTTAAACCAATGGTTGTAAATAATACTGAGTTGATGGAAACAGCATTTACTGTTTCTGTTGATTTGAAAGGAAGTGGTGTAACATCAGGGATTTCTGCTAGTGACAGATCAAAAACAATTAAATCTCTAGTAAATAAAAATACTAAGCCAAGAGATTTAGCTAAACCTGGTCATATTTTTCCTCTAGTTGGAAAACCAGGTGGAGTTTTAAGAAGAACAGGACATACTGAAGCAGCAATTGATTTGGCAAGACTTGCAGGATTTAAACCTGCTGGTGTTGTTTGTGAAATAATGAATAAAGATGGTTCAATGGCAAGGCTTCCTGAGCTATTTGAGATATCTAAAAAACTGAACTTAAAAATTATTTCTATTGAAGATTTAGTCTCTTATAGAATGAAAAATGACAGTCTTGTTGAGTTAATAGATAATTTTAATTTTAAATCAATTTATGGTCATTTTAATATCAATATTTTTAACCAAACCAATAACAATCAAATTCATCTAGCATTTACAAAGGGTGAATGGAAAAAAGATGATCCAGTATTAACTAGGATCAGTTCTCTTGGGAGTATTAACAATACTTTGGATAATTTATTAAGAGATGATAACAAAGATTTTGATAAAATATTTACTAAGATAAACAAGAGTAAAGTAGGTGTAGTTGTTTTTATAAATCATGAACAGGAATCAAATTCACTTTTGTCAAGAATAAGAAAGATTAAAACAAGTATTTTAAAAGGTAAAACCCCTTCATCTTATAAAAAAATGGACATGAAAGATTTTGGAATTGGGGCACAAATTTTACATAAATTAGGAATTCACAAATTAAACCTAATGACAAATAGTAAAAACCTTAAAAGAGTTGGTTTAACAGGATATGGGATTGAAATTGTAAAAACCACAAAATATTAAAAAAACCATAATTTAAATGAAATAATAAAAACCGAGATAACTAAAAAAATTTTTATTACTTTTTCACCCTTCTTAACTGCATATCTACTTGCATTCCATCCACCAATAACAGTTCCTATTGCTAAGCAAAATCCATAAGAATAATCAACAAGATCATTAAATACAAAAGTTAAGAAAGCACCTAAAGTATAAACTAAAACAATAACAACTTTTGTTGCGTTTACCCTAACAAGATTCATCCTGTTATAAAAGTGTAAAAAAAGCATAATCACAAATCCAATACCTGCATTTACAAAACCTCCGTAAACACCAACAAAAAAGAAAACAATACACGAAATTCTCAAATGTTTTCCAGTTAACCTAACCGAAAGTTTATCTGAAATAATTTTAGGCTTAAAAACAATTATTAAAATAACAATAATCATAATTATTGAAAGAATTTTATTAAATGCTTCATCATTTAAATCTATAGCAATATGAGCGCCTATAATTGAACCAACCAAAGCACATGACCCAGTGTAAGCACTAAAAGGAAATGTTGAAATTCCTTTACTTTTAAAACCCATATTTGCAGAAAATGCTGTCATCATAATTGCAATTCTGTTTGTACCATTAGCAACAGAGGAAGGTAGTCCTAAAAAAATAAGAATGGGAAGAGTAAGTAGAGATCCTCCCCCAGCCATTGTGTTTACAAATCCAACAATTAAACCAACAACAATTAGCAATGGATATTCCCAAGGAATTTGATAAACAAAATCAAACATTATTCAAATCTAGACATAATAATCTGTTGTGGATTGATTATGATATCAAAAATTACTTTTTATATTTGCACGTCTGGAGAAATGGCAGAGTGGTCGAATGCGGCGGTCTTGAAAACCGTTGAGGGTCACACCTCCGGGGGTTCGAATCCCTCTTTCTCCGCAAAAGCCCTTGTAAGTCATTGATTTACAGGGGTTTTTATTTTTAAAGGGTACTCTATAGGGTGCTATTCGTTAATAATTAGCTATAAATCCATCATTACATTAATAGCTGTATGGCCACCTATTACTAAGTTAAAACAAAAAGTGAAAAAATCTCAATATTAATTTTTAACTAGTCCTGCCCTACTCAAATGATATCAGTTTTCTTTTGATAGTAGTTGTTCGTGTAAGCATGTATAATGGTTAGATTATGGATATCTGAATTAAATGAAGAAGATTTGCCTATGGTTTAGGTTTATTAATTAACTTTTGGTTTTAATTTCTTTAAGCTTTATAAAACCTAAAGCATCTAATGTTTTAATAATCAAAAATGTAATATCAATTTCATGCCACTTTACACCAAAATTAGCATTACTTGAGCACTTATGATGATTATTATGATACCCCTCTCCCATCATTAAAAAATCAAAAGGAAAGAGATTTTTGCTTGTGTTTTTCATTTTATAGTTTTCATAACCATAAATATGACCAAACCAGTTGATAATCGCACCATGAATTGGAGCCATTAAAAAAGTCATAGGAAATAATAACCATTGCCACCAAGATGTTACAAAAATCAAAAAAAACATGAAGTAAGATAAAATCCAAAAAATACGAGATAAATTAGAACTTGCAAATTGGTCAAAACTTTTCCATTGCGGAATATTTTTAACAAATCGCTGATCAACTTCAACAAGTTGTTGATTAATATCATGATAGATTGTTTTGGTTTTCCACATCATCGCAAATAAACTTGCATCATGAGTTGGAGAATGAGGGTCTTTTTCAGTATCTGTAAAAGCATGATGCATGCGGTGCATGATCCCATAACCATAAGCACTTAAGTAGCTAGGACCTTGAAAAATCCATGTCAAAACAAATGTTATTCGCTCAATAGTTTTTGACATTGTAAAAGCTTGATGAGCTGAATAACGATGTAGAAAAAAGGATTGAAAAAACAAGCCACCATACCAAAGAACAAAAACAAAAATAAAAATTTCCATAAATTTGATATAAATATAATTTCGTAAAGTTAGACAGTCAATGAACTTAGATTAAGAAATTTTATATACCAAACGTTTTCTTATTCTGCTTAAAGCTTGTGCAGTAACACCAATATAAGAGCTTATATATTTTAAGGGGACATATTTTAACAACTCTGGTCTTTCTTTAAATAATTTTAAATAACGCTGTTCTGCGTTTAGATTTAATAAATTTTGTTCTCTTTTAGATTTAATTAAAAAAAGATCTTCAGCTGTTAATCTTCCAATAAGATTTCCTATTCGAGTTGATTTATAGACTAATTGCAAGTCTTTGTAAGATATACTTAAAATAGTAGTGTCTGTTAGTGCTTGTAATTGATAATTTGAAGGAGATTGTGTTAAAAAAGAATCATAGGCACTAACAAACTGATTTTTAAAACTAAAACCAAAGGTTATATCTTTTTCTGGATTATCCTTAGGAATAAATAATCGAACAATACCAGATTCTATAAATGATATATGGTTTTCTATTTGATTTAATTTTAAAAAAACTGATTTCTTTGTAATTATTTTTCGCTGAAGTTTTGAAATAAAAAAATTCCAATCTGAGTTAGATATTGATGCTATTTTATATAGATATAATTTTAATTGTTCCATTAAAAAAACATTTACTCAATTTCTAAAATTAATGCCGATTTTTTATCTAGCACAATATTCTCAGAAATAGAGATTGTTTTATCATTTAAAAAATCGTAGGCGATTTCTTTTTCAGAAATCAATTCAGTAAATCTTTCTATATTTAATATTTTAGATGAATCATTTCTGTTAAAAATAACCCAAACCATTTTTTCATCAAGTATTCTAAAGTAAGAATAAACTTCATCTTTTGGTGCAAATTGAATAAGTTTTCCATCGTGAATAACTTTATTATTCTTTCTCCAATTTAAAAGTTCTTTTATAAAGTTTTGTGTTTCAATCTCATCACTTGAAAGATTTTTTCCTGTAAAAGCATTCTTATAATGATCCGGCCATCCACCAGGAAATTCTGTTCTAACTAAACCATGGTTTCCTGGTTTATCTTCGTCGGGAGACATTAAGATTTCAGTTCCATAATAAAATTGTGGTATTCCTCTTATAGTTGAATAAAAAACAATACCCATTTTAAATAAATCTATGTCTTTATTTACCTGAGTAAAAAACCTTGCCATATCATGATTATCTGGAAAGACTAGAAGATTGTTAGGATCTGGATATAAAAAATCACTTGCTAATGACCTGTAAGGTTTACGAAAACCCATTCCATATCTAAAACCATCTGTTAAAGACTCATTAAATGCAATTTGTAATGGGAAGTCCATTAAAGTTGGTAGATATGATACATATCCATCATGATTTACTTTTCCTCTTTGCCAATACGAAATAATAGTAGGTGTATCAGCCCATTC
>JBELHE010000002.1:0-9872 GCA_042091575.1 Cryomorphaceae bacterium | reverse complement strand
CAACAATATTATAATTTGGATATTCATTCATTAAAGCATATGTCCAATCTGTCATAAAATCCTTGTCCGAATATGGATAAGTATCTACTCTTATACCAGCTAGTCCTGCATATTCTGTCCACCATATTGCATTTTGAATCAAATATTTTGAAACGATAGGGTTTTTTTGATTTAAATCTGGCATAGTTTCTACAAACCATCCATCTGCATGTTCTTTTTTATCAATTTCTGACGCATATATGTCCTGAACGGTTTCTCTTCTGTGACTTGTTTGTTTAAACTCATTCTGATTATTAAACCAGTTTTCCATAGGTGGATCTGTAAAAAACCAATGAAAAGAACCACAATGATTTGGAATCATATCCATTACAAGTTTAATACCCATATCTTTTGATTTTAAACTTAACTGCCTAAACAATTCATTAGTTCCAAATCTTGGGTCAATTTTATAGTAGTCTGTTGTTGAATATCCATGGTATGAAGCTCGCTCCATATTATTTTCTAGAAGAGGATTTAACCATACTGTAGTAAAACCCATTTCTTTTATATAATCTAAATTATCAATTACACCCTGAATATCACCGCCATGTAATCCAAAACTATTATTCCTGTTAGGACGCTCCCGCATTTCCTTAATATCATCATTTGACAAATCACCATTGGCAAATCTATCAGGCGTTATAAGGTACATAACATCAGAAGTTGTAAATCCTTGAATGTTTGCAGCATTTTCTTCTCTTTTTTCAAGTTTAAAGTTGTATCTATCAACTAAGATATCTTCTCTAAAAAAATCAATTTCTATATTCCCAGGGTTTGAATTTTCTGAAATTGAAATATCCAAAAATAAATAATTTGGGTTTTCAGTTTTTTTCGAAGAGTGTAATGTAATATTAGAGTTGTTAATTTTTGGAACTAAATCGTTAATATTATTACCATAAACTAATAGTTGTAGGTCAAGAGTTTTCATTCCTGTCCACCAATTTGGAGGCTCTACCCTATTTATTAATTCTAAAGATTTAAAATTTTCCAACTCAGAATTACTGTTTTCATTTGTATTACAAGCTCCAACAAGAACTAATAAGCATAAAACTTTAATAAAATTTTTCATATAGTTATTCGTTTTTAAAAATTTGTCTATATACTTCTCCAACAATTTTTCCATCTCTTCCTTCTCCAGATTTTGGAGTTTCAAACATTTGACTCATTAAAACACCAACAAAATCTCTTTTTGGGTCTATCCAAAAATGAGTCCCCTCATATCCTCCTCCTCTCCATAGTCCTTCATCACCTTGGCCAAGTTCTCTAACTAATTTTCCAGTGACCCACAAATTGTAACCATTATATCCATATTCATTTTCTAATTGTGTATGCGGAGAATACATTTCTTTAACAGTAGATTCGTTTAAGAATCTATAACCATTCAATTCACCATGATTTAAAAGCATTCTTATGAAGTCAGTATAACCATCAGCAGTAGCTATCATTCCCTCACCTCCAAGAAACAATTTATTTTCTGACTCATATCCAGGAACATATTTCCCCATAATATCAAGCTCACCTTCGTTTGCCAATCGTATTTTTTCATCAGCACCTGAAAATACAGGAAGTAATTCATCATTTTCAGCTTTATTATATTTCAAACCAACTATTTTCATTGGTGTAGTTATTCTGCTCTCAACTAATTTACTCAAAGATTGTCCAGTTGCTCTTTCATTAACAATACCTAGAACGGTTGTATTGAGTCCGTAAAACTCTTTATATCCAGGTTGATCAATTAATGGAAGTTTAGATAATCTTTTTACAAATTCATCTGTATCTTCAGAGTCTGCTAAATCGATTGAAACTAAAGCATCATCAATACAATTAATCCCTGTTGTACCATAATAAAAACCAGCTTCATGATTAATTAATTGTAAAATAGTCATTTCAGATTTTCTTTCAATGATATTTAAGGGACATGGATTATTAAAATTATTTTTATCTTCAGATCTGGAATAATCAATTAATGATCTACCATCATTAGTTACAGCAACTTTTAAATTATCAAATTCAGGAATGTATTTTGAGACAGGCTCATCAACTTTTAAAATTCCGTCCTCGACTAAGTCCATAGTAATTGATATTGTAACTATTTTACTCATAGACCAAATTCTAAACCATGTGTTTTCGTTGATAATTTGATCTGGAACAAGTTTGTCGTTTTTATGACTATACTGATATATTTTATTTCCATTTCTGTCCTCTAACCTTAATAGCAGTAATGCTTGAGATCCATTTTCAATATATTGAGAAACAGTAGAATCTAGTGATTTTGTATCATATATAATATTGTTTTTTTTACAAGAAAAAAAAGAAATAATTAGAAGAAGATAGAGTGATTTTTTATACATAAAATAGAATTAAATTTTTTCAATCTGTATTGCAAAACCTCCTCCTGGTGCAACATAAATTTCAGTTGAACTATCACTTTCAATTTTTAAATTAAACTGCTCAATTTCATAGTCCATTGGGTTGTCTTTCCAATGAGTATTAGGTTTGTCCTTAAAAATTTTAAAATTGTAAGTGGAATCTATTTCTAAAAAATCTAAATCAATATCAAACTTTCTATCATTCTCATCTGTTATACCTCCGACAAACCAATTTTCAGAATTTTTATCCTTTCTTGCAATGGTAACATACTCAGAAATTTTACTATTTAAAACAACCTTGTTACTCCAGTCAACAGGAACATCCTTAATGAACTCAAATGCTTCAGGGTGCATCATATAGTGTTTTGGAAGATCAGCAGCCATTTGCATAGGAGAGTAATAAACAACATATAAGGCTAATTCTTTTGCAATTGTAGATGGAATTATAGCATTTTCATCAATTAATCCAGAACCTGGTTCTGTAAACCTAAAATTATTTAATTGAAATATTCCAGGCGTATAATCCATAGGACCACTTAATAGTCTGGTAAAAGGTAAATCTGTGGCATGATTTACACCATTTGATGAAAAACCATTAAATTCTTGTCCTTTAGCCCCCTCCCTAGAGATAAAATTTGGAAAAGTTCTTCTCAAACCTGTATCTTTTATAGGCTCATGTGTTTTTATCATTAATTTATATTTTGCAGCTACATCAATTACTTTTTGAAAATGATTAATCATATATTGACCGTGGTGCCACTCCTTTGATATTTCACCATTTTCATCATAAACTTTAATATTTTTACTTACATCATTTACATACCCTGTTTTTATATTTTTAATTCCATATTTATTATACATTTTAAATGCATCCTCCATCTGATTTTCATAGCTTTGAATTTGTCCTCCAGTTTCATGATGTCCAATTAAACTTATATTTCTTTTATCACCATATTTTGATAAAAAGTCAATATCAAAATCATCAAAGGTTTCAGTAAAACTAAAAGGAATACCATCTCCCCTACAACACCATTCAGGATACCAACCTTTGTTCCATCCTTCTACTAATAATCCATCAAAATTATGTTTTGATGCAAAATCTAAATAATATCTTACTTTATCAGTTTTAGCACCATGGTATTTAGATTGCCACCAAGTTGATTCATTTGTTCCAATCATCTCCCACCAAACACCCATGTACTTTCCGGGTTTAACCCATGAAAAATCACTATTAACATCAGGATCATCATTTAAATTCAAAATTATGTTAGACATTAATAGTTCTGAAGAATTATCAGCTATTTGAACATATCTCCATGGTGAAATAATTTCATTATCTAGTTTTACCTTAGTGATTCCATCAGACCAAGGATAAAGCTCTACTTCTAATTTACCTTCACCTTTTGGAGCTAAAGTCATGCTTGAATAATTTATCAAATTAGCTTCGTGTATACTGATATGATAACCATTTGTTTTCTTAATTGTTAACGGAGTATGAGCGGCATCAATTCCAAGTGTATCATATGAAATGTCCTCAACATTTTCAGAAAAATATTTCTTTGAAATTTGATCAATTGAAGATTCAGCATACAAAAACTCATACCTTCTGTAGGAAAATCCAGGGATCCACCATACTGTATCATCTGAGTTTAAATTAAATTCTGAATATTCATTAATAATATTATAATTAGTTATAGCGGATTGATTTGGGACATAATACTTAAATGCAATTCCATCATCATAAACTCTAAATAAAATATTAAATGACATATCATCATTTGATAAGGTAATTGACATACTATTATAATTGTCTATAATTTCATCAAATTCACCAAAATCTGGAAACCAAGTTGTATTAAAGGAATTAATTGATTTATTTAAAATCTTTAAACCTTCACCAATATTAATTTCTCCCTCTAGAACCATACCTAACTTTGAGGTTTTAACAATTGAGTTGTTTTCTTTTTTTACACTATAATAAGCTTCGCCATTAATTATTTCAAAATTTAATTCAATCTTATTGTCTGGTGAGTATAAAGTATTACTATTTGAGTTATTGCATGATTTTAAAAAAACACTAAGTAATATAAGTAACAAGACAAGTGTCAAATTATTAACACTATTTAGATAATTATATTTTTTTAAAAATCTTAGTTCTAAAATATTTTTTAACATATTATTTAAATTTTATTTTATTTTATTTCTTAGATGATTATAGGTTTTAAGAACTTCTACAAATTCATTCTGTAAATTTCTTTCTTCTTTAGTCATATTAGCCCATATTAATTTATTTCTTTCATTTGGATCATTCTTAACATTATAAAATCTATTTCCACGATAAAATTTGTAAGTTTCATTTCTGACCCATTCATAAGTTTCATCATAAGGATTTGATCCCCCAGCTCGAGAATACCAAGTATATATCCATTTTCTTGTAGAATCAAAATTTCCGAAAAGTTGAGGGTAAAAACTTAAACCATCTAAATCATGTTTTTTATTTGACTTAATATCAGCTAAATCTAAAATTGTTGGAAAAAAATCACTAAAATCTATAAGTGATTTATTTAAAAAACCAGGTTCAACTACTCCGTTCCATTTAACTAAAAGAGGAACATGAGTCCCACTATCAATTGTTTTACCTTTTCCAGCTGCTACAGTAATGTTATTTTTCATTGACACTACAGGTGCATCAGTTCCATTGTCAGCAGTAAAAATAATAACAGTATTGTCAGATAACTCTAATTTATCAACTTGATCTATTATTCGTCCTACTGAAAAATCCATATAGCTAACCATGTCACCAAAATATTTTGCATCTCCTTTATATGTTTTTGAACCCATATCATTAGGATCCCAATCTTCTGAGTGTGGTGTAGGAACAAATGGACAATGAGTCAAAATCATCGGATAATAAATCAAAAATGGTTTGTTTTTTTTTCGATCAATAAAATCGTTTATGTAATCAACAATCAGATCAGTTGAAAATCTACCTTCATTTTTTTCATATGTGATGCCATTTTTAACTATTCTAGGATTCGAATATCTTTTATCTAAACCTAAGGAATCTCTTCCTTGCGTATTTAATTGCCAAAGAATATGCTCGTCAAATCCAAAATGTTTTGGGAGATTTTTATCTTTACCTAATTGCCATTTTCCAGCAATTAAAGTTTCATAACCAGCAGATTGTAATTCCTGGCTAAATGTTTTTTCGTTGGGGTCTAGGTAAGCAAAATCAACATGATTTTTTTTATTAGTCTTTCCAGTCATTAATTTAACTCTTGATGGTGTACAAATTGGCATTGAGTGACAATTCTCAAATTGCATACCTTCTTTAGCTATATTATTTAAATAAGGTGTGTTGTAAGAAGTTCCACCGTAGGAATTTAAACATTCTGCACCTAAATCATCAACCATTATTAAAATAATATTAGGTGAATTTTTAGGTTCTTGAGCTCCAAAAAAAAATATTGGGATTAAAAAAAATAAATATTTAATAGATTTCATTTGATATCTTTGTCGTTAAATTTAATGAATTTATATTATTATTTTTAATTAATTTTCCTGTACGTTAACAACAAATGAATAAGAATTTATTAATTTACTACATAATATTTTTCGGTTTAATTTCATGTAATAAGTTTTCTGTTAATTCAAAACCAAATATCATTTATATTTTAGCTGATGATTTAGGCTACGGTGATATTAATTCCTTTTATAAAAAAGGAAAAATTAAAACACCTTACATCGATCAACTTGCAAATGAAGGAATGATGTTTACTGATGCTCACACCTCATCGTCAGTTTGTACACCAACTAGATATGGAATATTAACCGGAAGGTACAATTGGAGAAGTAAGCTCAAAAAATCTGTTTTAGGTGGAAATTCAAAAGCATTAATTTCAAAGGATAGAACAACTATTGCATCTTTTTTAAAAAGAAATGGTTACAAAACTTCTTTCATAGGAAAATGGCACTTAGGCTGGAATTGGGGTTTAACAGATTCTACATTTTACGAAGACAGAGTTGATATTAATAAAATTGATTTTAACGCTGATATAACACATAGCCCCAATGACTTAGGATTTGACTACTCATATGGTCATAATGGTTCTTTAGACATGCCACCTTATGTTTATGTAGAAAACAATAAAATAACTGGAAAAATTGATAGAATTATTGAGGACAAGGGGGAGTATTCATGGTTCAGAAAAGGACCTACAGCTAAAGATTTTATTCATGATGAAGTAACACCACATTTTTTTAATAAGGCTCACAAATTTATAAAAGGGAATTATGATAAAGATCAACCTTTCTTTCTTTATCTCCCTCTTCCTTCACCACACACTCCTATACTTCCAACCAAGGGTTGGAAAGGTAAAAGTGGATTAAATGATTATGCAGATTTTGTTATGCAAATTGATCATTATGTGGGTGAGCTTAATAATTTGTTAAAAGAGCTTAATATTTCTGAAAATACTATTATAGTTTTTACCAGTGATAATGGATGCTCGCCGGAAGCTAACTTTAAATTACTTGCTGAAAAAGATCATTATCCGAGTGGTAAATTTAGAGGATACAAGGCAGGAATTTTTGAAGGTGCTCACCGTGTCCCTTTCATTGTTAAATGGCCTAAAAAAATTATTCCCGGTTCTGTTTCTACAAGAACAATATGTTCAACAGATTTCATAGCAACTATGGCTGATATTCTAAATGTTAAGCTAGATGAAGATGAAGGCGTTGATAGTTTTTCTATGCTTCCTTTATTCTCGACAGAATCAGAAAAAAACTATAAAAGAAATTATACTATACATCACTCAATAAATGGTAGTTTTGCCATAAGAAAAGGAGAATATAAATTTATTTTCACTAATGATTCAGGAGGGTGGAGCTTCCCAAGAGGAAATTCCAAGGAAGCTCAGGATCTTCCTAAATTTCAACTTTATAACCTCAAAAAAGATCCTGCTGAGACAATCAACCTTTTCGGTAAGTTTCCAAAAATTGAAAACAATTTGATAGATCTTTTCAAAAATGCTGTTATAAATGGAAGAAGTACTAATGGTAATATTCAAAAAAATGACCTCAACTACCCTTCGAAGGGAGAATGGAATCCTTTATCAATTTTTGAATAATAAAAACAAAATAATGAGACCTCTAATCTTTACTATTCTGATTTTTTTCTCTGTCAAAGGACTTAATTCACAAATAATAGGAAATATTTCTGATGATCAAAACAATAAATTAGAATATGGAACCATTGTTCTATATGAACAAGAAACGAATAATCAAATTGGAGGAGTTATTAGTAATATTAAAGGTGATTTTATATTTAAAAATATTAAAAATGGGACTTATTATGTTATTGCATCTTTTTTGGGCTATAAATCAAAAAAAATAATTGATATCATAATCCAAAATAAAGTTAAAGTTGATTTGGGGGATATTATTTTAGAAATAGGCAACAATTTGGATGAAGTAACAGTTACAACACAGAGATCAACTCTTATAAATAAGATTGATAGGCAAGTTTACAGATCTGAGGCATTTAAAAGCGCACGTGGAAGTACAATTAAAGATGTTATCAGACAATTACCCTCTATTAGCATCAATGCTCAAGGTGAGATAAGTGTAAGAGGTAGTACAGGTTTTTCAATTTTATTAAATGGAAATCCAATACAAGGGACAATGAGTACAATTTTAGATCAACTTCCATCGAATGCTGTTGAGTCAATTGAACTAATTACAGCACCATCTGCAAAATTTGACCCTGATGGAACAGCTGGATTAATTAATATTTTAACTAAAAAGGGTGTTATTAATGGTGCTTATGGTCAAATTAATCTTCAAGCTGGTCTTCCCTCAGTTGAAACCTATGGAAACAATAAAACTCATAATAGATTTGGATCTGACGCAACTTATAACTACACTAACGATAAATGGAATATTTCATTAGGTGCAAGTGTGATAAAAAATGATTTAGGTGGAAGGAGAGAGGGTGATGTATATACAATAATTGACAATGTGTTTAACCGTTTTCCATCGACTGGCGAGAGAAGTTTTGATGAAATAAATTACAATGGAAGATTTACCCTTGAATATAATCCAAATAACAATGATAATTTTTCACTTGGATTTTTTGCTGGAAAACGTTCTAAAGAAAGACTAGCAGATATTGTTTATTATGATAATTATAGAATTAGTCCGGTAGGAAGCAACTTTAAAACGGAGTATATTCCCTACTTTAATCATAACCTTAGAGAAAGAAAAGGTGATTTCATATTGGGTAATTTAAATTATTCTCATTCTTTTCTAAATAAATCGACTTTAAATTTTTCATTTTTATATGAATACACCTTACTTGGTGGACCAACAGTTAATCAAAATTTAGGATATCCTGATAATTCAATTCTTTTCCAAGATGAATATAATACAAATAACAACCCTTTATACGGACTACGTTCACAAATTGATTACAGTTTTACTATAAATGATGATACTAAAATGGATGTTGGTTACCAGTACAGAAATCTTGACCACACAGGAGATTTTATATACCAGCGTCGTTCAAATTTTGATGAAGAATTTTATTTAGTTCCAGAATTTTCAAGTGAAGTGAATCTAAAAAGAAAAATACATTCCTTTTTCTCACAGCTCTCAACAGTAAAGAAAAACTTAAGTTATTCTGCTGGAATTAGAATTGAATCTATGAAAAGAAATCTTTTTTTGAGAGATAAAGGAAATACGATAAATGAAAATTTACATTACAATTTCACTAAACTCTATCCTTCTGCATCTTTACAATATTTATTTAATGAAGAGACAAAAATAAAGTTGGCTTACAGTAAGAGGATTGAAAGAACAACAACTTTTAAAATGAATCCTTTCCCTGAACGTGAACATACAGAAACATTAGAGCAAGGTGACCCTAACCTTAAACCTGAATTTATTGATCAATTAGAAATTGGATTTGAAAAAAAATTAAACAACAACAATAGACTATTCTCGACTTTATATTTTAGGAATACAAAAAATGTTGTTAATAGAGTTAATACGGTTTATAATGATAGTGTGTTAAATAGAATTTATTCTAATGTTGGTAATGCTAAAACAATTGGTTTCGAATTAGGTGCTGAAATAAATAAAAGTAATAAATGGAATTCTTTTATTGGTGCTAATGTATTTAATTATGATTTAAAGGGAAGTTTTGATGACAAGCCTGTTAATAATAATTCTATTATATATTCACTTAACCTTAATTCAACTTATAAATTTTCGGAAAACACATCACTACAGTTTACATTTAACTATCTCTCAGACCGTATTACAGCACAAGGGGAAGATTCAAGGTATTACAAACCTAACCTTGCATTAGAAAGGTTTTTTCTAAATAAGAGATTAAAGATTACATTACAATGGTTAAATATGGATTTAGGACTTTTAAAGTCAAATGAACAGAGAATAACAACA
>JBELHE010000001.1:0-41002 GCA_042091575.1 Cryomorphaceae bacterium | reverse complement strand
TGATAACTTAACAGTTGCGAACTTTGACCATACTACAAACTTAGATGGTAAAGTTACTGGTACAACCGCTGGTACTTCTACTAGTGTTGAAACTGGTGTTGACTTTGCAGTTACAGATAACTTAGGTTTAACTAAACTACACACTACAGGTGACCACGTTGATGCATTCTTAGTTACTGGTAATGATGCTTTAACTGAGTTAGATATGACTGGTCTTAAAGACTTTGGTACTACTACTGAGCCTTCGTTTTCACTGTATGATAATGATTTAACTGCTACTAAAGGTAGTGACACTTATGATGGTGAAACTGCTACTGCTACCACTGGTGCAGATGGTGGAACTGCTGATGCAGGTTCATGGGATGATGGAACTTCAGGTATGGATACAATGAAAATATATTTAACTGCAATGGCTGCTGAAGCTGATGCTGATGGATATGCTGGATTTGATACTGTTTCAACTTTTGATAACACGGATGCTTCTGCTACTGCTACAGTATCAACAACTTTAAGCGTCCTAGGACCTACAAGTTATACTGCTGGTACAACAGCAGCAAACGATTCAACTGTTCTTGAAATGATTGAAGCTACAGCTAATACTGCTGCCGGTGCTAATTCTGCTATTGCTCAAATCTATGGTATGATCATTACTCCTGCAACGCAAGCTTCAACTGAGGCTGGTACTGCTGGTACATTACAGGTTACAACAAATGGTGTTAATTTATTTGATACTACATTAACAGGAAATGGTACTGCACTTGCATTAAGTGGAAACCAAGATACTGATATTGAAGCTATTAAGTCTACAATTAACTTATCAAGAGCAACATCTGCGGGTGTTACTATGGATGCAAAAAGAGGAGCTAACTCTTCTGCTGCTATAACTCTTAGAGAGCATGGTAATGGTGCAGCTGGTGCTGTAATTGGTGAAAGATATATAACTGCTACTGCTGCTGCAGCTGGTTCTACAAGTACTAACTTCGGTTTAGGTACAGATGATTATGTTACCATAACTATTGGTTCAAACTCAGTAACTGCTACTGCTGTTTCAGCAACTCTTTTAGGTTCTGCTATATATACAGCGTGGGCTGCTAAGTATCACTCATCTGGTACTGCTTCAGCTGCTGCGATTGCTACAATGACATCTCCAACTATTGGTGCTGTTGCTGTTGCTCAAGCGCTTGCATGGACAATGAACCAAGAAGATAGTGGAGGTTATGGACAAACTATATCAGTTTCAGTAACTGCTGGTACTGTAACAGCTACTTCAGGTGCAAACATTGACTGGACTATTGGAGCAAGTAATATTACATCTAACAACACTACTGTTGATGATGGTGTTTCAACTATACTTACTTTAACAGCTAATGACGCTCAAGTTGCTGTTCCTACAGTTACAACTGCTGTTTCAGCTGCTGCTTCGATGGCTGCAATTGCAATGTCTACTACTAAAACAACTAACACAGCATGGGCTAATGGATCACTTACAACAGGTGCTCAAGAGCCAATAACTGATGTTAGACAGAAAGAGTCTGCAACTGCTGCTGCTACTTCAAATGCTGTAGCACAGACATTATTTAATAGAGTTACTTGGTTAGGATAATTTAACTAATAACTTTGTATAAATTAAACCCTCCTTTATGGAGGGTTTTTTTATTTTTATACTTATATACTAAAAAATGAAAAATGTTTTCCACGCAGTTATACTAAGTCTATATTTCTTCGTTTTTTTAATTTCGGAAGCAACATTTAATTTATACTTATCGTGGGACAGAATAGTTCCTCAATTTCTATTTCTAAGTATATTAAATACTTTATCATTTATATATTTATTAAGAAATAATTTACTCTTGATAAGTGTTGACTGTGCTTTAAAAGACAAAATTGCTAAATGTTATTCTTTTTTCATTTTAATATGTTTGTTCTCGGTATTTTTTGCAAATAACTTTAGTGAATCAGTTATTGCTTTTTCTCGATATTTTACATATTTGTTGTCATTTATATTTATTTTCTCTATTGCCAAATTAACTGGTAAAATTTTTCTAAAGTATTTTATAATTTTTTCTGTAACCGCTCTTTTTATTGAAAGTTCATCAATATTATATAATGCTTTAGATAGAGTCTTATTTAATGGTGAAACTTTTGAGAGAAACAACTTTTTGCTGAGAACCTTCACTGGTAATATAAATATTGCGGCTAACTCTATAGTATCAAAAATAATGGTAGTGTATTTAATTATATATACATATAAGGAAAAGAGGTTAATCTATCTATCATACGTACTATTGTTCGTTGCATTTTCAGCATTATTTATTTTATTAACTAGATCAGCTTTTCTGTCTTTGGGCTTATTAACTTTAGTTGTGATGCTCTTTAACTTTAAAAAATTTGTTAAAAGTTCTATTCCAATATTAGCTGTTATGTCGATTGGTTATTTTTTTGTGAATTCAACTTTTAATACTGAAAATCCTGATGAAATCACCTCTAGAATAAGCTCAATTAGCTTAAACACTGAGGATGACTCCATTAATGAACGTTTAGGCTATTATTCTGATGCTGTTAAAAGTATAATGCAATATCCTATATTAGGAATAGGTGTTGGTAACTGGAAGATTAAGTCAATTCAATATGCTGGGGACTCAGTTGTTGGATATACAGTCCCATACCATGTTCACAATGATTTTTTACAAATATTTGCAGAAATAGGAATTATAGGTGGATTAACATATCTTATGATTTATCTTATTCCTATATATCGTATAGTAATAAAATTAAAAGACAGTGTTTTAGACAATTTAAACTTGATATATTTATTAATTATATCTGCAATTTTTATTGATTCTATGCTAAACTTTCCTATAGCAAGACCTGTAAACCATATCTTTTTGTTGTTTACTCTTGTGGCTTTACTGCAAACCTCTAAATCTAATTTCAAATAATGAGAGTTTTAAAAATTTTATTTATTACAATAACCATTATTTTAATGTTATTTATTAATTATAAGGCTTTTATCTCCTCACAGATTCAGCCATATCTTATTGCAGACCTTAATGAAGGGATGCACAGGTATTCATTATCTGATGCTATAAAAGTTGATGTTGATTTTCCTACGCTTTCTGGTCCAACACAGCCTGTAAAGATGTTAGTGGGCAGATATTACAGAAATGAGGATTCAATAAATATTGCAAAAAGATTATTTTTCGATGCTATTAAAGATAACCCATATATAAAATCACCACAGGCACAGCTTGGGTATTTATATTTTGATATTGAAGAATTTGATAGCGCATATTACTATGCTAAGGATGCCTTTAGTGGCATACCTAACAATAATGTACATAGGGATATATTTTTTAAAACCTTGATTCAAAGAAAAGATACTCTAGAATTAAAAGAGTCCTTTGAATTATTACTTGAAATAGATCCAACAAATAGTAGTCATTGGTTAGGATATTTAGATTCCAGATATCAAATAGTAGGACCTCAAGATCCAGAAATACTTGAACTAATTCCTCGTTTTGAAAATCAATTCCCTAATTTTGATAAAAGAGTTTTAGATGGAATTAGAGTCATCTCTAAGTCCGATTTGCAAGATTTATCTCTTGGATCAGCATTTGCAAATTTAGCTGATCAATTTTTTGAAGATGAGAAATATTTAACAGCTGCGGATCATTATGAGTTTGCAATAGAAAGAGCAGAATTTGAATATGCATACTATGAAAATGCAGCTATTTCATATTATTTAGCAGAAAAATATGAAAATGCACTCAATTATTTCTCTAAAGTAATAGATGAGTTTGAAATTAATGACGGTAAATCAGAATTCTATAAAGGAATATTGCTTATTGAATTGGATAGTCTATCTAAGGGGTGTGATTATTTACTAAAATCAAGTAAACTAGGATTTGCAGGTGGATCTATTTCAGCATACAATAATTTTTGTAATTAATCTGAATTAGGATCAATTAAAATAGGCTTTACATCATACCCATCAATTTTTATCTCTTGATAATTATTGTTTAATCTAGTTGTATCTATTACTGCCACTCCTTCATTCCACTCCTGCTCTATAGTAAGATTTCCATTTTCATCATATACTTTCCAAACACCATTTTTTTCACCATTTAGATATTTTGATACCTGACTCTTCTCACCATTTTCATGATAATAATTCCATACACCAACTCTAACCCCATTATCGAATTTCCCTTTTGTTTCTAGTTGACCATTTGGAAAATAAAATTTCCATGTTCCATGAAACTTTCCATCATTATATTCATGGGAACTTATCATTTTACCATTGTTATCATCATAAAATGCGCATTTTCCTGTATATAATTTTTCATTTTTATAAACTAAACCGTCTATAATCTCTGTTTCACAATTCTCAGGACTACCACATGAATATAAAGTAATTAATGCTAAAAAAATTTTAAATCTCATTTTTAAATTTTTATAAAACTAATAAAATATTTTATAAAGAGCTCGTTAACCTGAATCTTTGAAAGCTTGTAAAACTTTATATTAAATAAATATAATTATAGATTCACAAATAAGATTATAATAAAATTTGAAATAGAATTGTAATAATTAATGAAACGGATATTATAAAAAAAGAAGTTCGAATGTGACTTTTAAATTTATCTAAAAGAATATGATGTATATGATTCTTATCTGCTTGAAACGGAGATTTTCCATTGAATATTCTTAAACAAAACACTCTGATAATATCAATAATTGGATAACTTAAAATAGATATAACATAAAGTATTTTATTTACATCATATTCCTCTTTTATGACGTAATCATTTGAGAGTATATTAAGAACCATTATGCTTACAACACCACCTAAAAAAAGTGAACCAGAATCTCCTAAAAAAACTTTATTCTTTGAAAAGATATTAAAATAAAGAAAAGGTAATATTGAAGCAACTATAATTAACGATAAGTTATTATAAGTCGTATCGTACATAGAAAAAAACTCATATGAAACTATAAATAGAGATACTACAAGAGCGGCAAGCCCGTCTATACCATCAATAAAATTAATTGAATTTATTATTGCTACAATTATAAAAACAGAGAAGAGTTGAGCAATAATTCTGTTTAAATCTTCTATACCAAGAAAACCATGAAAATTATCTATGATAAAACCATTATCAATTAAAATTTTTGCTGTAATAATTTGAAATAAAAGTTTTAGTTTAAAATCTACAGTATAAATATCATCATAAAGTCCAACAACTAGTAAAAGGCTAAGTGGTATTATTAATGAGTAATCAAAAATTTCAACTTCATAAAAATAATAATAGATTGCTGATAAAAATAAAGTAAGAAAGATTGCAATACCTCCAGATCTAGTTGCTAATACATTATGTGAGGATCTCTCATTAATAGCATCAAAAATTTTATTTTTCAAATAATATTTTTGAGTTTGATAAGTAAGAACGAGAGATAATAATGATGATGCCGCTATAATCTGTATAATCATATTCATAAGTTAATAAAATAATTTCCTATAAATCTTTGACGAACAAAAATAACATCATAAAGTTATAAAAACCAATAATTAACAATAAGTTGCAAAATTGCTAATAATTAAGTACTTTTGGTACTTGATTAAATTTTTATGTTAAATCAATTAATCACATCTAAAACCAGACTAAGGCTTTTAATTAAGTTTTTTATATCACAAGCTAATAAAGGATATCTTAATGGATTAGCTCTAGAGATGGGTGAATCTACAAACTCAATAAGGAAAGAACTTAACCATTTATATGATGCTGGCTATATAAATAAAATTAAAAACGACAATAAAGTTGAATATCAGGTTAATATTAATCACCCATTGTATGAGACACTAAAAAAAGTTGTCTATAAACATTTAGGTCTTGAAGATATCGTTGAAAAAGTAATAGAGAGAATGGGGAATGTAAAACAAATAATTTTAATTGAGGATTATGCAAAAGGAGTAGATAGTGGAAATATTGAAATACTATTAATTGGAGAAGATCTCAACTTTGATTATATATCTCAACTAGAGGAAAAAATTGAAGAGTTAATTAAAAGAAAAGTTAGTTTTTATTTGGCATCAAAATTTTTATCTGACAGAAAGCATATAATCCTATTTAATAAAAATGAGCAATAATATTATAAATATGGAAGAAAGGCCATGGGGTAGATATTTTATACTTGATGAAAATGAAAAGTATAAAATAAAAAGAATTGAGGTTGAAATTGGACAACGTTTGTCTTATCAATTTCACAAATATAGACATGAAACTTGGATAATTATTCAGGGACAGAGTGTTGTTACAATAGAGGGTAAAGATATTTTATGCTTAGAAGGCGATACTATTCAAATTAAAACAGGTTCCAAGCACAGAATTAAAAATACTGGTAAAAATAAATTAGTATTTATTGAAGTGCAGAGAGGGACCTACTTTGGTGAAGATGATATAATAAGAATTGAGGATGATTATAAACGACAATAAATGAAGAAAAAAGTAATAATTGTTTCAGGTTATTTTAATCCTCTTCATAAAGGACATATAGAATATTTTCATATGGCTAAAGAAAAGGGGGACTATCTGTTTGTAATAATTAACAATGATTATCAAAGAAAATTAAAGGGAACAAAAGAATTTATGCTTGAAGATGAAAGAAAGATTATTATAGAGGAACTTAGGATTGTCGATAAAGCATTTATCTCGATAGATAAAGATTCAAGTGTTTGTAATTCAATAAAGCTGATATTTGATAATTATTCAAAAAAATATGATCTTTTTTTTGCAAATGGAGGGGATCAAACCAACATAAATATTCCAGAATTTGAAATTTGTAATAAGTTGAAAATTAAACTAATCGATGAGCTTGGAAACAAAATACAATCATCTTCCTGGTTACTAAAGAAATAATGTAATGAAAATAAAAAACATTTGTTGTATTGGCGCGGGTTATGTCGGTGGACCTACTATGTCTGTTTTTGCATTAAAATGTCCTGATATAAATTTTATAGTTGTAGATATAAGTGAGGAAAAAATTAATGCTTGGAATAATAATGACCTAAAAAAACTACCAGTGTATGAGCCAGGACTCAAAGAAATTATTGCCCAAACAAGAAATAAAAATTTATTTTTTTCGACAGACATTGATGAAGCAATAAAAAAATCTGAAATGATTTTTATGTCTGTTAATACTCCCACTAAGACTCAAGGTGAAGGTAAAGGAATGGCAGCTGATCTTAGGTTTGTAGAAAGTTGTGCGAAAAGGATTGGTGAAGTAGCAAATAAAAATAAAATTGTGGTTGAAAAGTCAACATTACCTGTAAGAACTGCAGAAAAAATTAAAGAAGTATTAAATACACATAATAGTGACAAAGAGATAAAATTTGAGATTCTATCAAATCCAGAGTTTTTAGCTGAAGGTACTGCAATAAATGATCTGCTTAAACCTGATAGAGTGTTAATTGGAGGTGATAATTCAGAGAGTGGAAAGGAGGCCACACAACTATTAGTTGAACTTTATAAAAAATGGATTCCAAAAGAAAAGATTCTAACTACTAATATATGGTCTTCAGAATTATCAAAGCTGGTATCAAATGCATTTTTAGCGCAAAGAATATCCTCCATTAACTCTATCTCTGCAATATGTGAAAAAACAGGTGCTGATATTGAGGAGGTATCAAAAGCTGTTGGAATGGACTCTAGAATAGGAAATAAATTTTTAACATCATCAATAGGTTTTGGTGGCAGTTGTTTCAAAAAGGATATTTTGAATCTGGTATATATTTCTGAGTATTATGGTCTAAAAATGGTAGCAAATTATTGGCAACAGGTTATTGATCTAAATAATTATCAAACTAACAGAATATTTGATAAAGTTTGTGATGCTTTAAATCTTAGATCAAAAATAAAGAGATCAATATGCATTCTTGGATGGGCTTTTAAAAAAAATACAAATGATTCTAGAGAATCAGCTTCAATATATTTGACAAAGCAGTTACTTCAGATAGGAGTTCAAGTTAATGTGTACGATCCAATGGTAAATAAAAATAAAATTTTCACTGACATTGAAAATTTATTTAATAATTCGGATTCAAATAATTTAAAAATTAATAAAAAGTCTTCTAATTTAAATGTGTTTAGTTCAGCATATGATGCTTCTTTAAATTCTTCGGCTATAATTATTTGTACTGAATGGGATGAGTTTAAGACATTAAATTGGACTCAAATATATGCTTCTATGAAAAACCCTTCTTGGATTTTTGATGGAAGAAATATTATTGATAATGATCAGTTATTAAAACTAGGGTTTAAAACTTTTATAATAGGAAAATCATGAAAAATCCTACAATCTCTATTATTGGTCTTGGATATGTTGGGCTTCCACTATCAGTTGTATTCTCAAAAAAATATAAAGTAATCGGTTATGATAATAATATCGATAGAGTAACTCAATTAAATAACTTTATAGATAAAACTAATGAGATAGAATCTAAAATGCTTGAGAAATGTTTAAATGAGAATCTAATTATTACTAGTGACCTAAAGTTAATTAAGCATGCAGATATTTATATAATTACAGTTCCAACTCCTATAGATAGTAATAAGAATCCTGATCTGACGATACTTAAAAATGCAACTAAATTGGTTGGGGGTTTAATTTCAAAGGAAAATATTATAGTTTTTGAAAGTACTGTTTTCCCTGGATGTACAGAAGAAGTATGTGTCCCAATTCTTGAAAAGGAAAGTAAATTAAAATACAATATTGATTTTCATTGTGGTTATTCACCAGAAAGAGTTAACCCGGGAGACAGAGAACACACTATTGATAAAATAGTTAAAGTAACATCAGGTTCAGATAAGTCAACCTCAAAGATTATAGACAAATTATATTCATCTGTAATCTCAGCTGGAACATACATGGCTCCATCAATAAAAGTTGCGGAGGCTGCTAAAGTAATTGAAAATACTCAAAGAGATATTAATATTGCATTTATTAATGAGCTTGCTAGAATTTTTAGCAGAATGGAAATTGATACTAATGAAGTTCTAGATGCAGCTTCTACAAAATGGAATTTTTTAAATTTCAGACCAGGCTTAGTTGGAGGTCATTGTATTGGGGTTGATCCATATTATCTTGCTAGCAAAGCAAAGGAAGTTGGATATCATCCTGAAATAATTTTGGCAGGAAGAAAAGTTAATGATGATATGGGAATATTTGTTTCTAATCAAATTTTGGAATTAATAAGTAATTGCCCTGAAAAAATTAAAAATGCATTGATATTAGGAGTTACTTTTAAAGAGAATTGTCCAGATTTTAGGAATACTAAAGTGTTAGATATTTTTAATACTCTTAATAATAATGATATTGATTCAGATATATATGATCCATGGATTGATAAAGAATCCTTTAAAAATGAATTTGATGTAGAGATTCACACAACTTTACCGGCTAAAGAATATAATATAATTATAATAGCTGTAGCTCATGATTGCTTCGTTAACATTGATTTTGATAAATTAAAATCAAAAACTTTTAATATAGTGTATGACTTAAAAGGGGTTCTTGATAAAAAAATAGTTACAAAAAGATTATGATGTTTAAACCTCTATATGATATAGTTGATTACCTAAAAATATTTGAAAAATATTTAGGTATGAGAATTTATATAGTTTTCATACTTGGGATAATTGCTTCAGTTTTTGAGGGTATTGGAATTTTAATGCTATTACCACTCTTAGAGTCCCTAGATAGTTCAGGGGTTCAACAAGAGAGTCATTTCATTAATGATATATTATCAAGGATTCTAAGTTTCATTGGCTTATCTGAATCAATTACTTCTATTTTATTGCTAATTAGCTGTGCGTTTATTTTAAAAGGTTTAATGACTTTTTTTGCACTTGGATATAAGGCAAATCTTTTGGGTCAACTTCTAAAAGAGATTAAAGTGAAAATATATAATTTATATTCTTCCATGACTTATAAGTACTATACATCAAAGAATACAGGAGAATTTATTAATGTAATAAATGAACAGCCAACAAGATCACTTTTGGCTTTTATGCAGTTAACAAATTTAGGATCACATCTAATCAATACTACAGTTCTTATAACTTTAGCTTTTACAATGGCATTCTCATTTGGAATAATGTCACTAATTGTTGGTGTCATATTAGTATTGTTATTTATGAGATTAAATTCTTTTGTCCAAAACTTGTCAAGGGAAACTGCAAAAGAAAATGGATCTCTCACAAAATCGTTGATTCAATTTCTCTATGGTTTTAAATACTTATCCGCGACAAATCAAATTAGTAAGTTCGATTTTAATATTAATAATTCTATATCCATTTTGACAAATAATCAAATTAAATCTGGAATAGCAAGTGCCTTTACAACATCATTAAGAGAGCCTATTGCAGTAGTTTTAATTATGTTAATTGTATATGTTCAGTTAGTTGTGTTTAGCTTAAATCTCGAACCTATTTTTGTTTCAATTGCATTATTTTATAGAGCTTTAAATTCAACTTTGGCATTTCAAGCTGCATTTCAAGCAACTTTTGATACAATAGGAAGTATGGAATTGGTAGATAAAGAATTTCAAAATCAGGAAAAAAATCAATTCAATGATGGAAATAAATCTTTACATGGCTTTAAAAATAAAATCATATTTAAAAATGTTACATTCAGTTATAATGAAGAATCAAAAATTATTTTAGACTCTATTAATCTAGAAATTCCATATAAAAAATCAATTGCTTTAATTGGCAAATCAGGCTCAGGAAAAACAACAATTGTTGATTTACTTTCATATGTAATACAACCCACTAAAGGAACATTATTAATAGACGGAGTATCACTTTCTAATATAAAAATTTCAACCTGGAGAGATCAAATCGGGTATGTTTCACAGGACAATATAATCTTTGATGATACCATAGCGAATAATATCTCAATGTGGCAAGGAAATAATAAGAAAGAATCATTAGACAAGATAAGAAAAGCTGCAATTAAAGCTAACATTATAGATTTTATTGACTCCCTACCTGAAGGTTTAGAAACAAAAATTGGAGATAGAGGAGTCTTACTTTCAGGTGGTCAAAAGCAGAGAATATTCATCGCAAGAGAACTTTACAGAAATCCAAGTGTGTTAATTTTAGACGAGGCTACTAGCTCATTAGATTCAGAATCTGAAAATAAAATTCAACAGAGCATTAATGAGCTACAAGGGAGAACAACTCTTATCATTATAGCGCACAGACTTTCTACCATCAGAAATGTTGATAAGATTTATCTAATAGATGAAGGAAAAATCCTTGATTCAGGAACATTTAATGAATTAAAATCAAGATCAAGATCAACTTTTAAAAGACTAACTCAAATCCAAAGTTTATGAACATTTATGTGGATATAGATAATACTATATGTATAACTAAAGGCCTCGATTATGAAAATTCAGTGCCCATAAAAGAAAATATTATGAAAATAAACACTCTTTATAAAAATAATAGGATAACCTATTGGACTGCTAGAGGGTCAGTATCAAAAAAAGATTATTATCAGTTAACTTTTAATCAGTTAAAATTATGGGGATGTGAATTTCACCATCTATCGGTTGGAGAAAAGCCCCCTTACGATCTTTTAATTTGTGATAAAACCAAAAGAATTGAAGAAATATAATTATTCAAATATGGAAAATATCTTATGTGTAATTCCAGCAAGGTCAGGTAGTAAAGAAATTAAAGATAAAAATATTAAGATCTTTGTTGATCGACCTCTTATTGCCCATACAATTGAGTATGCTAAATCATGTAAGTTAATTACAAAAACTGTAATATCTACAGATTCAAGACGATATGCAGCAATCGCCAAGAAGTATGGTGGGGAGGTACCCTTTCTCAGACCTAAAGATATTTCACAAGATATTTCACAAGATTATGATTTTATTTATCATGCTCTAATTAATTGTGAAAAATTATATGACTTGAAATTTCACATTATTATTTTGTTAAGACCTACTTCTCCTTTAAGACCTTCTAATTTGATTGAAAAAGGGTTGGAAATGATTCAAAATGATTCTAATGCCTCTTCATTAAAAGCGGTTTCAGTGTCAGAACAACACCCCTACAGGCACTGGGAACCAAAGGGAGACTATATTCAAGGTTATGAAAAAAATATTCTAGAACCCTACAATATACCTAGACAAAAATTACCAGAAACTTTCTACTCTGCAGGAGACTTAGAAATTATTAGAAGAGAAACTGTAATGTCTGGCTCAGTATCAGGAAAAAAAATAATTCCTCTAATTTTGAAAAATAATGAGGTAGTAGACATTGATTCTGACGAAGACTGGAGAATTGCAGAATCAAAGTTTAAAATACAATAAAATATAAGTTATGAGTTACATAAATAAAAAAAACAGAGATCAATTTAGTTTCAATAACATTTTTCAAGCAGGTAATGAAAAGTCATATAATATTGCTGAAATTGGCATTAATCACAATGGTGACATAAAGCTTGCAAAAGAACTTATCATGATAAGTAGTGAAATTGGTTTTGATTGTGTTAAATTTCAAAAAAGAGTTCCAGAGTTATGTGTTCCAGAAAATAAAAGAAATAATTTAAGAATGACACCTTGGGGTGAAATGACATATTTTGATTATAAAAAAAGGATTGAATTGTCTAAATCTGATTATGATGAGATTGATGATTATTGCAAAAAACTTAAAATTGATTGGTCTGCTTCTGCATGGGATATAGAGTCAATAGATTTTCTTACTAACTATAATATTCCTTTTTTAAAAGTGCCTTCTGATAAATGTTCTGATGAAAATTTCATCCAATATTTGAAGAAAGTTAAAATTCCATTGATTATATCAACAGGTGGAACAGATTTAAATAAAATTTCTGAAATATTAAAAAATTTAAAAGATTCAAAGATTGCATTGATGCAATGTACAAGTATATACCCATGCCCAAGTGATAAACTTAATTTGAAAGTAATTAAAGAGTTAAAATCTCGGTTTAAATTACCTGTTGGATTTTCATCTCATCACACATCTCCTTTAATAACGGCAATGTCAGTTGCTTATGGTTCTAATATTACTGAAGTCCATGTAACCTTAGATAGAGCCATGTGGGGTACAGATCAAGCAATGTCATTGGAACCGAGAGGGATGCAAATTATGATTAACTCTATTAAAGATTTTGAGCTTGCACTTGGAGATGGAAATAAAAAAATTTATGATTTTGAATTAAAAACTTTATCTAGAACAAAAGGAAGATAATTATGAAAAAACTTAACATAGCAGTTTTTGGTTTTGGTTTTATGGGTAAGACATATTTACACGCATCGAAAGTATTGAATGACTTTTATCCAGATATACCTGGGGTTGTAGTAAAAAGTTTGTTGTTATCTGATAAAAAATCTCTGGATGATATAAAAAGAATTAAAAATAGATACAATATTGAAAATGTGACTATAGATATTAACGATATTTTAAATGATGAATCTATTGATGCTGTATATATTGGCACACCAAATGATTTGCATTACAAACATTACAGGTTAGCTATTGAATCAAAAAAACATGTGCTTTGCGACAAACCTATTGGTTTAAATAAATCTGAATCTGAAAAAATGCTACAAATTGCCAATAAAAACAAAAGATATATTTCTAATGTAGTTTTTCAATATAGGTTTATACCTGCAATATCAAAAATCAAAGAAATGATTTCAGATGGAATACTTGGAAAAATTTTTAAATTTAGAATTTCATATTTACATGGGAGTTATATAGAGAATAGACCAATAACTTGGAGACTTAAACAAAATACAGGAGGAGCATTAATTGATCTGGGTCCTCATGTTTTTGATTTAGCATATTTTCTATTTGGAAACTTCAGAATTACAAGTAAAAAATTAAAAACTAAAATTAAAGACAGAAGTGTTGATGATTTTTCTTGGATTTTTTGTGAAACAGATAAGGATAATGTGGATGGTTTCATTGAGGTCTCAAGAATATCAACAGGGACAATTGACGAACTTAGACTTGAAATACATGGTTCTTTAGGTGCTGTAAAATGGAATTTAGAAAACCTTAATTTTTACGAATACTATAATGTAAAATCTCCAGAAAAAGGCTTTAAAAAATTACCTGCTTTTTTTGATAAAGAATCCGCATCAGACTTTCCGCCACCCAAGGTAACGTCGGGATGGTTAAGGGCACATGTTGATTGTTTATACCATTTTGTCAAAGAAATTTCTGATAAGGATTTTTCAAGTATAAAGATTGCCAAATTTAGTGATGGTAATTATACTCAAACTATAATAGATAATATCAAAAGTGAATAAATTAAAAGTTAATGCATTGGTCATTGAGCCACTAAAAAAAGTATTTTTTAAAGATATTTTAATATCTAAAAAAAATAAGTCTGACATCAAAGTTGACTGGGCAGTTTCATCTGTTTGTAATTCAGAGAGAAGAAGATATAATCTCACTAAGTCAGCTGCTGATGACAAACCTTTTATTGGAGGCCATGAAGCTGTAGGGTATATAAGCGATGAAAGCTATCCTAAAAAAAAATATGCACTTTTACCACATTCTAATTGCCTGACTAGAAATGATATACAAAAATGTATCTCGTGTGAAAATCAAATTGAAAATTTATGTACAAAAATGAGGCATGCAGGTCTAGATAATAACGAGCCAAGTGGATTCAGTGATATGATGTTTGTGAGTAGGAGTCAACTATATGATGTGTCTGATATAAAACTTGAACTATCCTCTTTTTTAGAGCCTTTATCATGTGTAATTAGGTCATGGAACCTTTCAAAAGCAGATATTGTAAATAATAATTTTTCTATTGGTATATTAGGTGGAGGTCCAATAGGATGCCTTCATGCACTTTACTTACATCAAATTAATAATAAAAATAAAATTTTTATTATTGAGTCTTCAGATGGGAAGAGGGAAATCTTAAAAGACATATTTAAAGAATTTCCAAACATAAATATTTTAGATAATTCTGTAAGAGACCAATTTGACATCACTGTTATGGCATGTTCAAGCTCATCAGGATTTGAGGAGTGTACTAGGTTATTAAAACCAAAGGGTAAATTGATTCTTTTTTCAGGTTTTAATAATACGAACTATAAAAGTGAAAACTACCTCCCTGAGATAATCCATAGGTATGAATTTACCCATTTTGCCCAAGATAGCTTATTAATTGGAAGTAGTGGTTATGTAGAAAAGGACTTAATTACATCAAAACAAATGCTTCAAAACTTTGATTCTTTAAACAAAATAATCACTGGTAGAGTCTATGCATTAAATTCAAAGGTTATACATAGGTATGATGGAACTTATGAAGAATATGACGAGCCTGTACTAGTAAAGGATATTAAAGGTGACTTTAATTCTTCACACATTAAAATTCAATATTTTAATGAACAATAAACACCAGCTTATAATTATCTAGATAAAATAATATGAAAAAATACGTTTACTTCATGACTAATAATAATCACTGGTTTGATTTAGCTGTCAAGTTGAGAGAAGATAAAATAGCTGAGCCAATATTATGGATGGGTGACCATAATCATCTTAATCGTGCTAAAGAATTATTTGGATCGCATGTTGTAAAAGATTTTGATTTTTTTAAATGGAAATCTCATAAAATTTTAAAACAAGAATATCACGGAAAATTTAATGATTTTTTTACTTCAAAAAACTATTTAATTGCTAAAGATAGAGCATTAAAAATGATGGATAGAATAGATGACTTGGCAGTTATGAGTAGGTTAGATAGAGAGTCAATTTTTAATATGACTGTTATTTGGGTACTTGGAAAATTTGAAAAATCCCTTCCTGATGTTCTCATTTCAGTCGAAAATCCACACACACATATTCACTATACTATTTTACAGATATGTGATTTTTTAAATATAGAGGCTGTAAAATTTAATGCATGGACGCCACTACCACTCCTTTCACTTAGGAATGCAATAACTCATAAACCTATAAATATTAATAATAAATTAGATGAGAAGAATATTCAAAAATTATCTAAAGAAATAGATAATTACGTAAATAATATATCTGGAAGTGATGAAATGTATAAAACACCTCATACTGAAATTGAAAGAATAGCATCTAAAAAAACTTCTTGGAAAATTGAGCAGATAACTAAATTCGTTAAAGACATTTTAAGAAAGTATAAATCAAAAAATCATTATTATGAAAGTAAGGAATATAACCCTTTAAATCCATTTAAATTTAATGCTATAAGAAAATTAAAAATACTTAAGACTAGAAAGACTAACCTATTAAAAGCGATTAATAATTCAGTTTCAACAGATGTTAATCTTGCAGATAAGTTTGTTTATTTTGGGCTTCACTATGAACCAGAAAGAACAACTTTACCAGATGGAGGTGTTTTTCATGATCAATTTTTAGCAATACTTAAATTAAGAGAATTTGTGCCAAGAAACATTAAGATATATGTTAAAGAGCATCCATCAATGTTTTATGACTCATTGTATGGTTTTAGAGGCCGAAGTCCATTATTCTATAGACTTCTTAAAAACATAAATAATATTGAAATTCTTGGTCCTAATTATAAAACTTTAGACTTAATAAAGGCATCTGTTTTTACAGCAACTATTACAGGGACCTTAGGCATTGAATCTGCTATTTTACAAAAAAAGTCTATAATCTTTGGCGAAAGTTGGTTTTCAGGGTGCCCAAACACTTTTAACTGGTCAGATGATTTAAAATACAATGTATTATTATCAAAAAAAATATTTAATAAAACACACATCTCTAATTTTTTAAAGGACAAGCTTAAAGATGAAAGCTTAATAGGGCTATTAAATTCAAGAAGTTCTTTAAGGTTTGAAAAATTTCTAAATGAGGATTTTTATGATATACAATTTAAAGGTATCTATGAATTATTTAAAGGCTATTTTAATTCTAAACGAGTATGAATATAATTGGAGGTATCATATTTACTAGAATGAATTCAACCAGACTGCCAGGTAAGGCATTAAAAATGATTGATGGAATAACATTACTCCAAAGAGTAATTGATGCATCTAAAAAGATAAAAAATATCAACCATTTATGTATTGCTACTTCATTAAGTCATGAAGATGATAAAATTGAAGCCTTTGCAAATGATCTTGGAATAGATGTTTTTAGAGGTAGCGAGGAAGATGTGATTGATAGAGCTCTTCAGGCATCAAAAAAATTTGGTTATAAATATTTTGCAAGGATATGTGGAGATAGGCCTTTCATTAATTCAAAAATATATGATGAGCTTTTATCTAGCCATAAAACTTCTGATGCAGATATAACAACAAATATTTTCCCTAGATCAGTTCCATTTGGTTTATCAGCAGAAATAATCAATGTAAAATCTTTAGATTCAGTAAATGATTTAATAATAAATAACTCTGACAAAGAACATATCACAAAGTTTTTCTATGACAACCACAATAATTTTAAAATTAATTTAGTAAACCATAAAAATATTTTTTTAAAAAATATTTCAACTAGATTAGTTCTAGATAATGAAGACGACTTAAGAAAGATAGGGTGGATTATAGAAAAACACAAAGAACAAAAAATCCATTTAAGCTCAAAGTCAATTATAGATATAGCTAATAAATGGGAGCTTAATTTCTCAACAAATATTAATAATAATTAAAAATAGAAAAAATGATAATTCTTGGAATACATGACGGACATAACGCAAGCGCAGCTTTAATAATTGATGGAAAATTAGAATGTGCTGTTGCAGAAGAAAGGCTGTCAAGACAAAAAAATCACTATGGTTTTCCTGAAAAAGCAATTAAATGTGTATTAAAAAAGGGTGGAATTAAATCAACTCAAATTGATAAAGTTGCTATGTCGTCAAATACTCTTTCTCCAGGCTATTTTTACACAGGTAGAAATGCGAATTTAACTGTATTAGACTATTGGAAAGAGCAAAAAGAATATTGGTATCCAAAGTTAATTGAAAATAAAAACCCAAAATATTTAGATGTTTTATCTCACAGAGTTGAAAAGAAAAATTTTCCATATGACGAAAGTTTAATAAATAATGAGTCAGATTCAGATGGAATGTGGAACGCAAGAGTAAAACATATGGCAGATTTTCTTAACATTAGTGAACAAAAAATTTCTTATTACAATCACCATAAGTGTCATGCCTATTATTCTTATATGATGTGTCCATTAAAAGACAAGGACCTACTAGTTTATACTATGGATGGCTTTGGAGATAATGCTAATGGAACAGTTTCAAAAGGAAGTCCTGGACAACTTTTAAATGAAATTTCTAGATCTTCAAATTGTAATATTGGTAGACTTTATAGGTATGCTACTTTGCTCTTAGGGATGAGACCAGCTGAGCATGAATATAAATTAATGGGTCTTGCAGCCTATAATTCTGAGAAGTATGGAAATGAAGCGTATAATGTATATGCTGAAACATTGCAAAATGATGGACTCGGCTTCAAGTATAAAAAAGAAATAAAAGATCATTTTTTTTACTTCAAAGAAAAGTTAGAGGGACAAAGGTTTGATGCAATTGCTTATGGAATACAAAAAAGATGCGAAGAGCTTCTGGTGAATTGGATTTCAAATGGAATAAATGAAACGGGTATTAAGAATATAGTCCTATCTGGTGGGGTTGCACAAAATATAAAAGCAAATAAATTAATAACAGAGTTAGATGGTTTAAACTATCTTTTTGTTCCTCCTGGTCCAGGTGATGAATCAATATCAATTGGAGCTGCTTACTTAGCTTTACTTGAGAAAAAAAGTGTTAGTGAAATTATAGCTCCAGCAAATGGCTATTTGGGCCCATCTTTTTCAAACATCGAAATTAAAAAATCTCTTGAAAAAAATCTATCAAATGATTATTCTGTTAAACAAGCAGACAACGATATGATAGCAAAATTATTAGCAAAAGGGGATGTTGTTGCGCGTTTTGGTAATGAAGGGATGGAGTTTGGAGCAAGAGCTCTTGGGAGCAGATCTATTCTTGCTGATCCAAGAAAACCTGAGGTTATACATCATATAAACAAATTAGTAAAAATGAGAGATTTCTGGATGCCTTTTGCACCAAGTATTATTTCCGAGAGAGAACACGACTATATAAAGAATTCAAAATCCATAGACTCACGTTTTATGGCAGTTGGATTTGACACAACAAGTTTAGCTGAAAAGGATATTCCCGCAGGGTTACATCCATTTGATAGAACTGCAAGACCCCAAATTGTCTTTAAGGAAGACAACCCTTCATACCACTCTTTGATTAAGGCTTTTGAAAATTTAACAGGAGTTGGAGCTTTGATGAATACTTCATTTAATATTCATGGTGAGCCAATTGTAGGAAGCCCTGATGATGCTATCTCAACTTTTATTAGATGTGGACTACATCATTTATTGATAGGTGATTATTTAATTTCTAAAAGTAGATAAAATTGAAAAATAGATATTTAGATAATAGTTTAAAAAGTAAATTTAGCTCACCCTGGAATGGCCTAAACAGACCATTACTAATTGCTGAAATTGGAGGAAATCATGAAGGAGATTATGAAAAAGCTAATTTACTAGTTGATTTAGCAATAGATTCAGCAGCAGATGTAATTAAATTTCAAATTTATAATGCTGACTCTCTAGTAAGTAAAATTGAGAATCCAAAAAGACATAAACACTTTCAAAAATTTGAATTATCCAAGAGCCAACATATTGCTCTTGCTAAAAAATGTATTTCTAATGGAAAACTTTATACATCTTCAATATGGAGTTCAGAGGATTTAAGTTGGATAAATCCATACGTAGAATTTTATAAAATTGGCTCGGGTGATTTAACAGCTTTTCCTGTAATTAAGGAAATAGTAAAACTAAGAAAACCTATCATTTTGTCAACAGGCTTGTCTACCAAAGAAGAGGTAATTGAAACGATAGGGTTCATTCAAAATCTTGATAGTAATTATAAAAACAAAGAAATGATCTGTCTACTTCAATGTACTTCTATGTATCCAATAGTAGAATCTGATGTTCACTTAGATGTTATGTTGGATTACAAAAAAATTACTAAACTGTCTGTTGGCTATTCAGATCACACTGAGGGAATTGATGCACTCAAAATTGCAGCTACTATGGGGGCCAATGTCTTAGAGTTTCACTTTACAGATGATAGAAAAAATAAAAAATTCAGAGATCATAAAGTTTCGCTAACCAAAAAAGAGGTTGATGAGTTAAAGGATCATATAAACTTGGTTAGTGAGATTAGAGGTAATTCAGAGAAAAAACTGTTACAAACGGAGATTGATAACAATCATCACAAATCTTTTAGACGTGCTATATATTTAAATAAACCTTTAAAAAAGGGAGAAATAATAAAAAAACAGGATATGATTTGTTTGAGACCTTTAGCTGGAACAGATGCTAGATTTTTCTCTCAGATGGAAGGGTCAAAAGCTCTAAAAGATATCGAACCATTAAAGGCAGTTTTTAAGGACATAGATTATAAAAAATGATTATGAAAACTTCACCACTAGTTACAATTTATATTCCGTCCAGAAATTATGGAAGGTTTCTCGATCAGTCTATCCAAAGTATTGTTGATCAGATATATATAAACTGGGAACTATTTATAATTGATGAAGGCTCTGATGATAATACAGAATTGGTTGCTAAAAAATATAAAGAAAAATATCCATCAAGAATATTTTTTATTAAAAATAAAACACCAAAAGGCCTTCAAAAAGTAGCTAATGAAGTTTTAGAAAAAGCAAATGGTAAATACATGATAAGACTTGACGCTGATGATTGGTTGAATGAAATTGCGTTATTCATAATGGTTGAAAAGCTTGAAAAGAATTCAAAGGCAGGTATTGCCTATGGTAATTACTTTTATACTAATTATAGTGGAAAGATTATTGGTGTTGAAACAAGACATAAGCTAGGAGATGAAGATTTAACAGGTCAACTACCTCCTCATGGTGCATGTACAATGTTTGAAACACAGTCACTAAGAATAGCAGGAGGATATTCTGAGGGAGTAGATGCCCAAGATGGTTGGGATCTTTGGTATAAACTTTATAAAAAAATAGGAGCTGTAAGCATTGATTTACCTTTATTTTACTACAGGCAACATGATAAATCTCTAAGTAAAGATAATTCTAGATTATTGAAAGCAAGAGCAAAAATTCTTCATGAGATTAGAAAAAAGACTATTGGAGAAAATAATTTAAAAATAGTAGCTTTAATTCCAATTAAAGAGTCTTATCCTAGTTTAAAAAATGTTCCATATAAAAAAATTAGAGGCAAATCACTATTAGAGATTGCTATTAATAATGCTTTAAAGTCAAACGAAATTGATGATCTTATTGTCTATTCTAAGAGTCAAAGTGTTTTAGATTTTTCTGAGGAATTAGAGAATAAAAATAAAGTTCCAAACCATATAAGATTATTAAGGACTCAAGACAATGAAACTAATAATATTCCTATAAGAGATTTTATGTTTTCTGCTGGTGAACATTATGCTAAAGAGACTGGAATTTTTCCTGATATAGTTATGTACCTTAGTTTACATGCAATAAATAGAAGAAGAATACATATTGACAAAGCCATTAATAATTTATTGGTATCTGGTTCAGATTCTGTTGTTTCGGTCCAAGAAGAAAGAGAGCCTATGTTCAATTATGGTAAGTTGGGGCTTGATTTAATTAATCCAGGTAGATTTAGAAACCTTTCATTTGATAAAGAAAAACTATATAGATTTAATGGTTCAATTATTGCAACAAAATGGAAGACTATTAAAACTGGAAGTCTTTTTGGGTCAAACACCTCGTTTATTGAAATGTCCACTAAAGATAGTATTCAGATTAAAAATTTAAATTTTTCAATTTAATGATTATGATCAAAGTAAGATCTATACTGATTTAAAAAAATATTATTACAAATAAGATGTATTCATTTAGGGAATTATTACAAATAAAAAAGAAAGATGTCTCAAGCTTTAAAAAGAATAGTATAGCTATATTATCAGATCAAACTACTCAATTTCTTAAAAAAACTATCTACGGATATGGTTTAAAAAAATTATTTAATCTATCTATATGGGAAGCTCCCATCAATCAAATTGACAATGAAATACTTAACCCCGAATCTTCATATAATAATAAGAATTTTGATACAACTATTATTTTTGAATCTACTCATTCACTATTAAAAAAATATAATTCAAATTCTAGCTCTGAGGATTTTTCTCAAAAACAATTTGATAGAATTAAAAAATTAGTTGAGAGAATACAAAAGTCTAATAAATCTAAAGTAATACTATTTAATTTTTATGAATTAAATGATCAACTTTATGGAAATTTTTCATCAAAAAGCAGGACTTCTTTTATATATCATTTGAGAAAATTAAATTTTTTAATTAGTGAATTTTCTTTGAACGAAAATCGAATATGTATTCTTGATATATCTACTCTACAAAATAGAATTGGTTCCAAAAATATGGTTGATTTATCTATGTATGTAAATTATGGCATGATCTTTCATCTTGACACACTTCCACATATTTCAAAAAATATTATTGACATATTATTATCACAAAACTCAATTTTTAAAAAATGCTTGATCCTAGATTTAGACGATACATTATGGGGAGGGATTATAGGGGATGATGGAATAGAGAACATTCAGTTAGGTAATTTAGGTGTTGGTAAAGCTTTTGTTGATTTTCAATATTGGGTTAAAAAGCTCAAACAAAGAGGAATAATAATCTGTATTTGTTCTAAAAATAATGAGAGCGCGGCAAAGAATGTTTTTATTAACCACCCAGATATGGTTCTATCTTTGGATGACATCTCTGTTTTTGTTGCAAATTGGAATTCTAAAGTTGATAATATAAAAAATATACAGAAGGTTTTAAATATTGGATTTGATTCAATTGTATTTATTGATGATAATCCTTACGAGAGAAATTTAGTAAGGGATAATATACCAGACATAACTGTTCCTGAAATGCCAGAGGATCCATCAAACTATTTACAATTTCTTTATGATGAAAATCTATTTGAGACTAACAATATTTCTAATTTAGATAAGGATAGGACTAAACTATATCAGACTGAGTATGAAAGAGAAAAATCAAAAAGCAAATTCACGGATTTATCAGACTATATGATTAATCTTGAAATGGAATCCAAAATAGATTATCTAACTGAATTTAATATCCCAAGAGTCTCTCAATTATCTCAAAGATCAAATCAATTTAATTTAAGAACTGTTCGTTATTCAGAAGAAGATTTATTTGAAATAATGAGATCAGATAATAAATATGGGTTAGTGTTTCATTTAAAAGATAAGTTTGGGGATTATGGAATTATTAGTTATGTCATTTTAACAATGATGTCATCAAATAAAGTTTTTATTGAAAATTGGGCGATGAGTTGTAGAGTATTTGGAAGAGGAATGGAAAATTTCATACTTAATAACGTTGAAGATTTTTGTGTGAGAAAAAAAATAAATCAAATTAACTCAGAATACAAGAGAACATCAAAAAATACAATTGTTAAAGATCTATACTCAAAATTAGGATTTAAAAAAAACAGGGATAAGTATTCATTAAAGACATCTATGAAAAAAAGATTAGAAACAAAAATTAAAATATATGATGAAAAGAACAGAAATATTAAAAACTTTAAATGAAGTTTTTATAGATGTTTTAGAGGAAGAAATACAGATAAGTGAAGAAAACTCTGCAATGGATATTGAAGGATGGGATTCTCTTAATCATATTATTTTAATTGTTGAAATAGAAAAAAAATTTAAAATAAAATTTAATTCTAGAGAGATAAATAATTGGAAAAATATTGGAGAGATAATTTTATCAATTGAATCTAAATTATGATTTAAAATTAACAATAACTTAAAATGCAGTATATAGATTCTAGTACATTTTTGAAAATAAATAAAAAAGTGAAATCAGTTTCCAGAAAACTAGGCGGTGAACATGTTTTGATTCACTCAGATATCAAAAATCTTTTTCTCTTTAAGTTTAAGTCGAAAATAGACTTATTAGAAAAACACATGAATAACATTAATAATATTTTTTCAGAATTTAATATTTGGATGCCAACTTTTAATTATGATTTTACAAAAACAGGTTTATATAATGTAAATGAGGATATATGTCAAGTAGGTCATTTAAATAATTATTTTAGAAAATTTTGTCACTGGAGAACAACAACTCCAGTATTTAATTTTTCTGGAATGGGAAAATATCCGATTGAGAATATTAAATCAGGACAAGTTATAAATCCATTTTCCTTTGGTTCAGAGTTTCATTATTTATATGAAAACAAATCAGTTTACTGTCACTATGGTTCAGATATTAGTCTTACATCAATATTACACTATGTGGAGAATATTACAAAAAAAGATTTATATAGGTATTCAAAAAAGTTTTATGGTATAGTAAAAAATAATAGTTTAGAGACAAATGTTATCCTAGACTATCAAGTCTCACCTTTAAAAAAAAGAATTAAATACGATTGGAAAAAGATTCATTTAGACTTGTTAAATGAAAATTTACTTTATGAATATAAAATATTTACAGATGTGAATTATATAACTCTATTTTCAGTTAGAAAAGTATGTGATTATTGGACAAATAGACTAAACGAAGATCCATATTATTTTTTAGCTAAAGAATCAAAAAAATGGGTAAGAAAAAAGATTGACGCATTAGGAAGAGGGTTTGAATTAAATGATTTTGAATAATAAAAAAATTAATGATCTATAATTTTAAATCTAAAATATAATGAAAGCTATAATTCATATTTCTGACCACCCGTTTTATGCTGGAGCCATAAGAGAAGATTTTAAAACTTTACCACTATCTTTACCCTTTAAAATGGGTATTCACCCAGAGTACTCCATACCTCGCCTGATATTAAACGATGAAATAAAAATAGCTCTAGAGAAACTATATGAAATAGGCAGTTTCGTATCTACACCACTTGGTGAGAGTGACTTATCTACTTTAAGAATGAATCAATTTTCTGATAAATTAATTTCTGTTATGGGTGGAGATGTTTCAGGGAAAAAACTTTTAGAAATAGGTTGTGGAAATGGAACTCTTTTAAATGAACTGAAAAAAAAGGAAGCTATTGTTAAAGGAATTGAAATAGGTCCTCAAGCTAATGTCGCAATTGAGAAATATGGATTAGAAATTCATAAAGAGATTTTATCAAAGGAAATAATAAGCGAAAAATTTGATTGTATTTTTTCATATGGATGTCTTGAACATATTGATGATTTAGGATCATTTTTTGAACAAAGTAGAGCTTGTTTGAAAAATAATGGACTATTTTTTCATTTAGTGCCTAACTCAGAGCTTTCATTTCTAGAGTTCAACTTAGATCACCTTATTCATCAACATATAAATTATTTTACTCCAAGAAATGGAGTTAAATTATTTCATTCTCAGGGATTTATTAATTCATCTATCAGTCTTACAAAAAACAAAAACGAGTTGATGATATGGGGATTTTTGGATGAGAAAACTACCTATAAATGGCCATTGGAAATCCAAAAAGAAGAATTAAATAATCTAAAAAAATATGGAAATGGATTAAATATTAAACAAAATAATATTAAAATGAAATTAGATGAAATGATTAATAAAGGAGAATCTATTGGTTTTTATGCAGGTGGAGAAGAATATGGTTATAATTATAAAAATTTCAAAAATATAAGATATTTCGATGGGGATGAATATAAGGTTGGAATGAAATGGCTAAGCGGGCTACCAAGAATAGAACCTCCAAAGAACTTGGTTAAAAATAAAGTTGATAAATTAATTATTTGTAGACCACATTATTTTGAGGATATATATAATAATCTTGTCAAAATGGGTGTCAATCCTGAAACAATAATAAATATAGAGGAGTTAAATTGCCTATGAAAAATAAAATGAACCTTTTAAATTTTTGCAAGGATTTATATGAAGTGCCTCGGAGTTTATCTGGAAAAGGTGTTATTCAAACTCTAAATTATATTAAAAAAATTATCCCTTTTGAAATTAAAAAAGTCAATTCAGGTAGTAAAGTTTTTGATTGGGTTGTACCTCCTGAATGGAATATAAATGATGCTTATGTAATTGACATTAAGACAAATAAAAAAGTAATTGATTTTAAAAATCATAATCTTCATGTTGTTGGTTACTCTTACCCAATAAATAAAGAAATTTCATTTAGCGAATTAGTTAAAAACATTCATTTTATAAAAGATCAGCCTGATGCTATTCCATATGTAACATCGTATTATGAAAAAAATTGGGGATTCTGTATGTCTTATAATGATTTTAAAAAATTAGATAAAGCATCAAGGTACAAAGTTCTAATTGATTCAGAATTTATTGAAAATGGTTATTTAGCTTACGGAGAATATATTATTAAAGGTAAAGTAGAAAAAGAAATTTTATTCTCATCTTATATCTGTCATCCACAAATGGTAAATAATGAACTTTCAGGTCCTAGTGTATTAACTGGAATTGCTAAACATCTCAGTCAGATTGACAATTACTACTCTTACAGGTTTGTCCTTATACCTGAAACAATTGGCTCAATCATGTACATTAGTCAAAATTTTAAAATTTTGAAAAAAAATGTTGTAGGTGGCTATAATATTACATGTGTTGGAGATGAAAGATCCTGGGGGCTTGTACCATCCAGATATGGAAATAACCAATCAGATAAAATTGCAGAGCAAGTATTGTCTTCGTGCTATCCAGAATTTATAAAATATACATGGTTAGATAGAGGTAGTGACGAAAGACAATATTGTTCACCTGGCGTAGATCTACCAATATCATCAATCACTAGATCAAAATATGGAAATTATCCTGAATACCATACCTCACTTGATAATTTTGATTTAGTAACAGAAAAAGGTTTAAATCAAAGTCTGGATATATATTTAAAATGTGTTGAAGTTTTTGAAAACAAAAAATTTTCTAGAGAAGAAAAAAACAGTCGAGTCAATCAAGAAATACACTCAAAAAAAATTAAAGAAAAAGACAAGTATTCAAGTGATAAGATATTTCCAGAAATAAATGTATTATGTGAGCCACAGCTAGGTAAAAGAGGGCTTTACCCAAATATTTCAAAAAAACAGGAAAAAAAACAATTTAAAAACTTTATGAACTTTATATCATATTGTGATGGTAGAAATACTATAGAAGAAATATCAAACCTTTGTAATATTTCTTACTCTGAATCTCTTGATTACTATAAAAAGCTAAAAAAAATCGATTTAATATATTAATGAAACTATCTAAACCAGAAATTATTGAAAAATCAATTAATAATAATTGGTTGAACGTTTTCTTAGTGCCTAATCCAATTTTAGCTATTATTACAAGAATAATAATTGATAATTATAATTTAAAAAAAGAAAACATCCTAATTGTCTCTCTAAGAGATACATCTTTAGAAATTTTTGATCATAATTATCTAATAATTCAGAGGAAAAAATATGATAAATATTTAGAAAAGATTTTTTTTGACTCACCATCTGGAAGAAGAGTACTGAGAAAGATAAATTCAACACATAAGAACTTCTTATTATTCTCTGGGTGGGCATATCGAGAGGTAAATTGGTTAATAACTAAACACAACTGCAAAGGACATATTCATGTTGAAGAGGGACAAAGTGCATATGCTAGTTATACTGAATATAAATTTGATAAATTGGATTTATTTGAAAGGATTAGAATGAATATTTCAAATCGAATTGTGCCGACTGCCCATATTCCTCATCTTGAGGGAACAGGCTTAGCCTTTAGAGATGACGCTGAAGCTTACATAGGCATTGACGAAAGATCATTTTCATTAATGCCAAGTTCAAAAAGATATATACTTAAAGACTTTAAAGAAGTTAAAAAATATTATGAGCCAAAAATTTTAGGCAAAAAAATAATTGGTTTAACATGTTCAGCTAGTAGAGTGCCAAAAAAAGAGAATATGATAAAAATGCTTAAAAAACTTATCGATCATTTACCAACTAACTCTTTAATTAAGCCTCATCCTTCTTATACTTCGTCTAATGAAGTATTTAAAGAATTTACAGATATTTTTAATGATTTAAATTCAAAAAAAATAGAACTATGTGATTCAACTGTAATGTTAGAGATAGAAATGATGTATGAGAAAAAAATTATTATCGGCCCACAATCTTCATTGTCAGTTTACACTGAATCCTTGGGGTCAGAATATAAATTTATCCAATTATATTAAAAAATAATGATAAACAAAAAATTACATATCCTTATTATTCCTTCATGGTATCCAGAGCATAACGGTCATTACATGGGTAGTTTTTTTAGAGAACAAGCAATTGGAATTAAAAAGAATGGCTGTAATGTTGGTATTATTTATCCAGAGTTAAAATCATTGCGAAATACATTCGACATTAGGGTATTCCCTCAGGTACAATATTATGATGATGAAGGACTAAAGATTATAAAACTTCGATGGAGTAACTGGTTTATTAAATCTAAGTTTTTACAAATATTAGCTTTCAAATATATTGGTTACTATTTGTTTATAAAGTACATAAAACAAAATGGTATGCCAGATTTAATTCATTGCCAATCAGTTTTTAACGCGGGGTTTTTAGGAGAATATATCTACGATACACATGATATTCCATTCATAGTTACTGAGCATAACAGCGGTTTTTATTACAATAATCAAGGATTCAAACGATTTTATAATAGTGTTAAAAGAGTTCTTAACAAATCAAAAAAATGTTACGCTGTATCTGAAAATTATTCAAAATATCTTGACTCAGAATTTAAAATAAATAAAAAATGGGATTTTCATCATAATATAGTAAATGATCATTTTCTAAAAACCAAACTTAAAAGTACAGATAAATCAAACTTTACCTTTCTGTGTGTTTCCAGGCTGCATAAAATAAAAAACATTGATTTAATAATTAGATCTTTTAAAATATTTAATAAAAAATATCCAAATTCAAAACTCCAAATTATTGGCATAGGATCAGAATTTAAAAATTTAAATACTATTGTTAATGAAAACGATTTACAAAACAATGTATTCTTTTTAGGCGAAATCTCGAGAGGTAATATTGTTCAGGAATTCAATTCTTGTAACGCTTTTGTTTATGCTAGTTCTTTTGAAACATTTGGGGTAATATTTGTTGAGTCGATGTCGCTAGGTAGGCCAATAGTCTCATTAAACTGTGGGAGCTCTAATGAAATTATTCCAGATTTTTGTGGGATTATAGTGAATAAAAAGACTACAGATGACTTTTCAAATGCAATGGTTACTATCTATGAAGACTACCTTAATTATGATCCGGTTAAAATTAAAAAATATTGTAACTCAAAATTTTCTGAGAAGTTACTTTCATTAAAAATGATTAATAATTATAAACAAATATTGAACAATTAATCTCTATGAAAGCAAAACTCATGATTGTTGGAGCCTTTCCAAAGAAAAAAAATAAAATTTTCGGTGGAGTTGTTAAGTCATCAAAAATTCTTATTGATTCAGAGCCATTTAAATATTTTGATATTATACCCTTTGATTCATCTCAAATATCAAATCCTCCACCAGTTTTTATAGTAAGATTTTTTTTATCGATTTTAAGAATTATTCGATTTTTATTTACAATTACTTATAAAAAACCAGATGTAATATTAATTTTTTGTTCATCTGGACCAAGTGCACTTGAGAAGGGTTTAATGATATTGATCTCCAATTTGCTATCTGTTAAGACTTTAATTTTTCCTAGGGCTGGAAATCTTATTAATCAAACAAAGGATAGTCAACTATTTAGAGGTTTAATTAAATTTCTTTTTTCAAAAGCTGATATTTTCCTTGCACAAGGTCCTACATGGAGCAATTTTGCAATCAATGATTTAAAAATTAATTCAAAAAAAACATCTATTGTAAATAATTGGACTGCAACTAAAGGACTATTAGAAGTTGGAAAAAAGCGGATTATTAAAGATAAAAAAGATAATCTCACTATTATATATGTTGGCTGGCTTGAAAAACAAAAAGGGATTATAGAACTATTGGAAAGTTTCTACAATCTTACCAAAAGCTATGATTTAAAAATTAAATTTATTGGTGACGGTAGTTTAAGAGATAAAATAGACAAATATTGTGCTGAAAAAAATATTGAAGACAGGGTTTTTATTTCAGGATGGTTATCAAATAGTGAAATTCTCGCAAATCTTAAATCATCTGATGTCTTTGTTTTACCCTCCTGGCACGAGGGTATGCCGAATTCTTTAATAGAAGCATTGGCATCTGGATTACCGTCAATTTCTTCAAATGTTGGAATAATACCTGACTACATAAAGCACAATTTAAACGGGTTATTAATTGAGCCAAAAAATAAATTAATTCTAGAAAAGACTATTGAAAAAACAATAAATGATGTTAACTTGAGGAAAAGTTTATCAAAAAATGGCCATAAATTGGCAGAAAAAATGTTTTCTGATTCTATATCCTTAAATAAATTAGCTAACGAAATAAAAAAGCTTAGTAATGAAAAAAAATAAACTATTAATAACTGGTGGTACAGGCTCTTTTGGAAGCGCATATCTCGAAAGAGCACTTCACTTGAAAAAGTTTTCTGAAATTTTCATTATGAGTAGGGATGAAAAGAAGCAAGATGATTTGAGAAGAAAATTAAATAATGAAAAAGTCAAATTCTTTATAGGTGATGTTAGAGATATCGATTCGGTCAACCAAGTTGTTAAAAATGTTGACTATATTTTTCATGCAGCTGCATTAAAACAAGTCCCATCTTGCGAATTCTTTCCTATCGAGGCTGTTAAGACAAACATATTAGGTACCGAAAATATATTAAATTCTGCAGAGTTTAATTCTGTTAAAAAAGTTGTTATACTAAGTACTGATAAAGCAGCTTATCCGATTAATGCAATGGGAATGTCAAAGGCATTAATGGAAAAAGTAATGATAGCTAAATCAAGAATGCTTGATGGTAATCATATTTTTTGTGGAACAAGATATGGAAATGTTATGGGGTCCAGAGGATCTGTTATTCCACTATTTATTTCTCAAATCAAGAGTAATATGGATTTAACAATCACAGATCCTAATATGACTAGATTTATGATGTCACTTAAAGATGCAATAGACTTAGTAGATTTTGCTTTTGAAAATGCTAATCAGGGTGATATTTTTGTTAAAAAAGCTCCAGCTGCAACAGTTAAAGTTCTTGCAGATGCTCTAATTGAAATTTTTAACTCTAAGTCAAAAATTAAAACAATTGGTATTAGACATGGTGAAAAATTTCATGAAACTTTAGTAACTAAAGAGGAAATGTTAAAGTCTGATGATCTGGGTAATCACTATAGAATAAACAGCGACAGTAGAGACCTAAACTATAATAAATATTTTTCGGATGGTAATACCAAAATTAAAAACACATTTGAATATAATTCAAGTAACACAGAACTACTAAGTAAGGAAAAATTAATCCAGATTCTTCTGAAATTACCTGCAGTTAAGTCTGAACTAAACTAACTTAATTTGAAGATATTAATTACAGGCCAAGAAGGATTTATAGGTTATCACCTGTATAATACTATTAAATTTAGTCTACCAGATATTGAAATTATTAACTTCGAAAAAAAATTATTTCAAACTCAAAACGATCTTGATAAAACTCTCTCGAGGGTTGATATAATTATTCACCTTGCTGGAGTTAACAGAGCTCAAAATGAAAGTTATGTTTTAAAAAAAAATCTAATAATAACTGATAAATTAATAAACTCATTATCCAGAATTAATTTTAGTGGAAAATTAATTTTTGCATCATCAACTCAGCATAGTGATAATAACCCATATGGTAACTCAAAGAAGTTGTCAACAGAAAAATTTTTTAAAGCATCAAAAAATAATAATTTTACTTTTATTAATCTAATAATTCCAAATGTATTTGGTCCATTCTGTAAGCCAAACTATAACTCATTTATTGCGACATTCTGTCATAATGAAATAAATGGGATTCCTAACAACGTTGAAGGAAATAATCAGGTCTCTTTAATTTACATAGATAATTTAGTTGATATAATTATTGAAAAGTTTCAAACTGATATAAGTACTGATTTTTTAATTAAAGAGGATATTAAAATCAAAGTTGAAGATGTAAAAAAAATAATTGAAGATTACAATAAAAAATATTTTCTCGATGGAAACATTCCAAATTTAGACAGTAATTTTAAGATGAATCTTTTTACTACTTTTCATAGCTACATTAATAGTGAAAAACACTTTCCTAAAAATCATAATTTAATATCAGATACTAGAGGATCTTTCTCCGAAGTAATTAGATTTGAATCATCAGGCCAGGTTTCATATTCACTAACTAAGCCAAAAAAAACTAGAGGTAATCATTTTCATACAAGAAAAATAGAGAGATTTACTGTAATTCAAGGTGAAGCTTTGATTAGAACTAGAAAAATTGGTTCAAACAAAATAAATACATATAAACTGAATGGAAAAAATCCAAGTTATGTAGATATGAAGGTCTGGTATACACACAGTATTGAGAATATAGGGTCTTCAACACTTATTAGTATGTTTTGGATAAATGAGTTTTATAATGAGAATGATTCGGACACATTCTTTGAAAAAGTTTAATTTTACAGTATGAAAAAGCTCAAAGTTGTAACAGTTGTTGGGACAAGACCTGAAATAATTAGATTATCCTCAATAATTAATAGACTTAATGACTCTGCCTTTATTGAACATACTCTTATTCACACTGGCCAAAACTATGATAAAAATTTAAATGATATTTTTTTTGATGACTTATCAATTAATAAACCTGACTTTTACCTTGACTCGGCGAAAGAAAATCCAAGTTTAACAATCGGAGAAATATTAATCAGAATTGATCCAATTTTATCAAAAATCTCTCCAGATGCATTTTTGATTTTAGGTGATACTAATAGTTGCTTGTCTGCGATTGTTGCAAAAAAGAAAAAAATACCGATTTTTCACTATGAAGCAGGTAATAGATGTTTTGATTTCAGAGTTCCAGAAGAATCAAATAGGAGATTAGTGGATCATCTTTCTGATATTAATTTAACTTATAGTGATAATGCTTCAAGAAACCTATTAAACGAAGGGATTCCAGCAGACAGGATTATAAAAGTTGGATCACCAATGTATGAAGTTCTTAAATCTAGTTCACAGAAAATAAAGCAATCAAAAATTCTAAATGACTTAAATTTAAAACATGGTAAGTATATTGTCATTTCGTGTCATAGAGAGGAAAATGTAGATGAAAAGGATAATTTTAAAAAGCTAATACAATCGTTGAACAAAATTTGTGAGCTTTATAATATGCCTCTAATTTTTCCAATTCATCCAAGGACTAAAAAAAAATTATCAAATAACAATTTAAGGCTTAATACTTTAATTAAATTAATAGACCCACTGGGCTTTATTGACTATAATAAACTTCAGATGAATTCATTTGTTGTTTTATCTGATAGTGGAACCATATCAGAAGAATCATCTATTTTAAATTTTCGTGCTCTGAATATTAGAGAGACTCATGAAAGACATGAGGCTATGGAGGAGTCTTCTGTAATTATGACAGGACTTGATATTGAGAGAATCCTGCAAGCTTTAGAATCTCTTAAAAGTCAAGAAATAACAAATGAAAGAAATATTTTAGAAGTCCCAGATTATAAAGTTCCAAATATATCTATCAAAATAGAGAGAATAATAATCTCTTATATTAATTATGTAAATAGAGTCGTTTGGCAAAAAGAATCTTAATTTATACTAATCACTTTTACCCTGAGCACTTTAAAATTAATGAGATAGTTCAATGGATTTCTTCTGAAAATAGTCATATAAGGGTTATTACAGGAATCCCTAATTATCCATCTGGAAAAATAATTAAAGGTTATTTGAATATATTTAAAGATAATGTAATCATTAATAGGTTGTTCTTAATTCCTAGAGGAAATGGTTCTAATTTTCGTCTTATAATTAATTACACTACATATTTTATTTCTTGCTTCTTCTTTTCATTATACTTAGCAATATTTAAAAAAAAGTATGATTTAATATTCGTTCACCACACTAGCCCGTTCTTTTTAGCAATACACCCATTGATTTATTCAATTTTCCATAATTCTAAAAAAATACTTTGGGACCTTGATATATGGCCTGAGTCACTAAAAGCAGTAGATGCAATTAGATCAAATATTATGATTTTATTTGTGAAACTTATTGTGCGTTGGATATATTCTAAATACCAATTAATTCTTGTTGGTTCAAAAACTATTAAAAGTTTAATTTCAAAACGTTATGATGGAAAGATAATTTATTATCCAAATTGGGCAGATGTCCAAATTGAGAAAAACAAGAAAGATGTAAACTTTAGTTTACAATTAAATCCAAATAAATTTAATATAGTTTATACTGGCAATATAGGAAAAGCTCAAGGATTTGATAATTTAATTAAGACTATTAAGCTTGTAGATAAGAATATACATTGGACTTTTGTTGGAGATGGAAGGTTTAAAGAAAAATTTAAATATTTATTACAAAAACATTCATTAACCAATAGGACAACCTTTGTAGATCAAGTTGAAATCGATAAAATACCTATAATAGTTGACAAGGCAAGCGCATTATTTTTATCTTTAAAAAACGAAGAGATCTTTTCAATGACAGTACCTGCTAAACTTCAAACTTATATGGCCTTAGGTAAACCAATAATTGGTGTTATAAATGGTGAGGGGGCTAATATAATTAAGGAATCAAAATCAGGACTTGTTGAGGAAAATTATGATTTTTTAGAATTAGCAAAAAAAATAAATAATTTTGCAAATCAATCAGAGCTTGAGCTTAATGAAATTGGTAAAAATGCTAGAAATTTTTATCAAAAAAAATATAATTCTGATATTAGAAAAAAACAAATTTTAGAAATAATTTATGAGTGATACTAAAAATATATTAATAACTGGTGGTGTTGGTTTTATAGGTTCAAATTTAGCTGAGAGACTTATAAATGACGGGCATAATGTAATATGCATAGATGACTATTCTTTTGGTAAAAAAGACAACGAAATTGATAATGTAAAATATATAAATGATGATATTGAAAAAATTTCATTAATAGAGGATGAAATTGACATATGTTACCATTTAGCTGCTAAGGCAAGAGTTCAACCATCATTTGAAGATCCAGTTGATTATTTTAGAGTAAATGTAAAGGGAACAATGAAGGTAATGGAGTGGGCAAAAAAAAGAAATGTTAAAGTGGTTTATGCGGGCTCCTCATCAAAACACTTTAACCCTGAAGACTCTCCATATGCTATGTATAAATATCTTGGAGAACAAGTTTGTAAACTTTATAAGACTAGCTATGATTTAAAAACGGAAATTGCTAGATTCTATAATGTATATGGACCTAGAGAGAATAGGGATGAGAAATTTGGAAATGTAATTGGGATATGGACAACAAAAGCACTTAAAGGAGACTCTCTTCCCATTGTTGGTGATGGAATGCAAAGAAGAGATTTTACTCATGTAAATGATATCGTTGATGGATTAGTAAAAATTGGATTCTCTGATATTTCCCAGGATGATGGTTGGGAACTAGGAACTGGGAATAACTACAGTGTAAATGAATTATTTGAAATGTTTAATCAGAGATTTAATGTAAGCTCAATTAATTTACCAGATCAACCAGGGAATTACAAAAAAACATTAAGAAAAAATGATGATTTAATCAATCTTTTAGGTTGGAGCCCTAAAGATAGGCTGGAAAAACATATTAAAAATTTGTCATAGATGAGAAAAAGAGTTTTAATTACTGGAGGAGCAGGTTTTATAGCTCATCATTTAATCTTTTATTTATTAAAAAAAACAGAATATGAGATAATAAGCCTTGATAGATTAGACTATAGTGGTAACCTTAACAGATTAAATAACATTCTATTGTCCTTAAATAAGGAAGATAAATCAAGATTAAAGATAGTTTTCCATGACTTGAAATCTGAGATAAATCCATGGATCGCTAAAGACATAGGAGATGTTAATTATATTTTTCACCTTGCAGCTGGATCTCACGTTGATCGAAGTATCCTAAATCCAATGGACTTTATTTATGATAACGTTGTTGGCACTGGAAATATTTTAGAATTCGCAAGAAAAATAAATGAAAAAAAAATATTAGAAAGGTTTATATATTTTAGCACAGATGAAGTTTTTGGTCCTGCTGCTAAAGGAATTGACTATAAAGAAAATGATAGATATAATTCTACAAACCCTTATAGTGCAACTAAAGCTGGTGGTGAAGAACTAGCAGTAGCATTTGAAAACACTTATAACTTACCTGTATATATTACTCACACTATGAATGTTTTTGGGGAAAGACAACACCCTGAAAAATTTATACCAATGTGTGTGAGAAAGATAAGAGATAATGAAGAAATAACCATTCATTCTGATAGCACAAAAAAAATCCCTGGGTCTAGACATTATATTCATGCTGAAGATGTTTCAGAAGCAATATTATTTTTAATAACCAATAAAATAGATCATTTGCCTGACTGGGGAGGGGCTAAATGTCCAAAATTTAATATTGTAGGCTCTGAAGAAATTGATAATCTTGAGCTAGCAAAGCTAATTGCTAAAAGTCAAAATAAAGACTTAAATTTTAAAATGGTTGACTTCCACTCTTCAAGGCCAGGTCATGATTTAAGATATTCTTTATCAGGAGAAAAAATGAAAAATCTTGGTTGGACTCCATCAATTAAATTATCAGAAAGAATTAATCAAGTTGTTGGTTGGTATATAAGAAATCAAGAATGGTTATAAGCCTAATTAAGAATAAGGATCTTTATACTGCTTTATTAATTATAATTTTTTCTTTTTTAAATTTCAATTATAATTCATTTAGTGTAGTCTCTGATGAAAGATTTAATTACTTTCAAGTTGAATCTGAACAGTTTGTACTTGATGGATATTTAAATTATAAATTAAATGAAACAGACCTTAAACTAGGACATTTCACAAGACCCTCAATTGATATGTTCAATGAAGGGGAAAAATATAAGCCAAGACAGTGGTATTTTAATAATTTTATTGAGGGAAATTTCTGGGAGTATAAGTCACATTTTGGACTGCAATTATTTATTTTCGATTTTTTTAATGGGAACTTAAGATTAGTTCAAACCATTGCTTCTTTAGTTCTTAGCTTAATTTTAGGCTTGATCTTTTTTATACTGACAAGAGTAATTTCATTTCAGTTTTCTCTAATTTTTATTTTATCAGTGGTTTTTAATCCCTGGATTACACCAATTGCAAGAAATAGTTACTTTCTTTTATTTATATATTTCATTCCATTTCTAGTGACTTTACTATTTGTCAAAAGAATCAACACTAAAAGGAGTCAGCTTATTAAAATGTTAATTGTTCTATATTTTATTTTTTTAATAAAATCTTTAATTGGCTATGATTACCTTTCAACTATTGTTCTTATGTCCATGATACCTATAGTTTTCTATGCATTGAAATATAGATTGTCTTTGATAAAACTTTTGAAGAATCTAGCATTAATTTTAATTGTTTCTTTTTTTAGTTTTTTTACAGCAATTTTAATTCATGCTAATAGCTTAAAAAGCGAAAAAAATCCACTTGAATGGATATATTATGTTGGTGCAAAGAGACTTTCATCTTCTGACCCGCAATCAACAGCATATGAGACATGTTATCAACTATTTTCTAATGAGGATGGTTCATTTGACCTAAATAATCCAAATAACAAGGAATGTATTGAATCCCTTGTTGAATCTCTATCTGTTAGTAGAATTGAAGTATTAGGAAAATATTTTATTGCAAGACATGTTTTACCATTTTTTGGATCTTTTGAAATAAAACTAACAGAGAAGCAAGAGTCTGACTTAAAAGAGATTTATTATGATCCTAAATTATCCTTTCTAAAAAAAGGGGATTATACATTAAAATATTATCTTAATAATTTCAGAGAATTTAATATTTTTCAGGTTACTTCTGTTATTATTAATTTTATTTTGTCACCTATACTTTTTATTCTCCTTTTCATGATATATGTTATAAAAACTTTAAAGAGTGAAAAAAGATATCAGTTATTCAACTTTTTTATAATATTACCTCCTGTAAGTTGGTTTTTACTTGCCAAAGGACACTCATATGTCACTGCATATCAACTCACATTTTTTATATGGTTTATTGTCACTATTCCATACATGATTGCATTCCTCACGTATAGAAAAAGCATATTTGATAATTAAAAGCTCCCTTTTTTAAATACCCAAAACTTTTGTCCTGAAAAATTAATAATTATAGAGACAATTGTTGCTGAAATAAATGGTAAGTAATTTACATCGTATCTTAAAAAATAATCATGAGTAGTTGAGTTAAAATATAATGATATAATATAAAGAATTATAAACTTTAATGGTTCACTAAACCCATTATTTTTAGATTTAAACGTAATCTTTTTGTTCATTATAAAGCTATTAATTGCTCCGCATATAAATGAAAGGATTTTTGAAGTTGACATGGAGATTCCAAAAATAAATTGAGATATATTATAAACAATAAAATCAATAGATATTGAAATAACACCCACAGTTGAATACTTTATAAATTGATTTATCGTTTTCTTAATATTTTTTTTTATTTAGATGACAAAATAAGTAATTAATTTATTGAATTAAATAATTCAGTCTTAATATTATTAGTATTTTAGATGGATTAAAAAAAATGAAAATTTTAATTACTGGTGGAGCTGGATTTATTGGAACAAACTTATGCAGAAAGCTTGTTGATAAATATGATGTGTATTCACTAGACAATTATTCGATTGGTTCTAAAGAAAACCATATAAACGGCGTTAACTACATAGAATCTGATATAAATGATATTGAAAGTGTACTTGAGAATGACTTCGATGTATGCTTCCATTTAGCTGGACTTTCACGAATTTATCCTTCATTTGACAATCCTTCTGATACATTTAAATCAAATACGACTGGAGTCGTTTCAGTAATAGAATGGTGTCGAAAAAATAATACAAAAATCATTTATTCAGGTTCATCCTCTAGACACTATGATCATTATCAATCTCCCTATGCTACATATAAATTTTTAGGTGAAGAAGTATGTAAAATGTATAAAAGAGTTTATAAATTAAATATTCAAATCACACGTTTTTATAATGTTTATGGGCCTTATGAAATTACTAAGGGTAAATGGGCTGCAGTAATAGGAATATGGAGAAATCAAATAAAAGAATGTAATCCATTAACTATTGTTGGCAATGGTGAGCAAAAACGTGACTTTACCCACGTTGATGACATAACACAAGCACTAGAATCTTTAATAACTTCTAATGAAAATAATGAAGATGCCTGGGAATTAGGAACAGGATTAAATTATTCTATAAATGAGGTTGCCTCAATGTTTGTAGAAAGATTTAATACAAAATTAAAATATATAGATGATCAACCAGGTAATTATAGGGAAACATTAAGAAAGAATACTCTTTCAATGGATAAATTAAATTTTAATCCATCAGATAAACTTTACAAATACATAATGTCTTTATAATTCATAATATGCTATCAATTCTAATACCAGTTTATAATGAAGAGAGAACAATAGTTGATGTCCTTAATAAAGTGCAAAGTATTAATCTAATCAATGATCTAAAAAAAGAAATTGTTATTGTAAATGACTGCTCAACCGACTCTTCAGAATCTATAATAATTAACTTTATTTCAAACACTAAAGAAAAAAATATACAATATTATTCTTTTGATAAAAACAGAGGTAAAGGAGCTGCTATTAGAAAAGCTATATCTAAAGCAAAAGGTGATTTTATAGTAGTTCAGGATGCAGACTTGGAATATGACCCAAATGAATATAACATTCTTTTAAAACCAATTTTAGATAATTTTGCAGATGTAGTTTATGGAAGTAGATTTATGGGAGGTAATCCCCACAGAGTTTTATTTTTTTGGCATACCATTGGGAATAATTTTTTGACTTTCCTCTCTAATATCTTTACTGACCTTAATTTAACAGATATGGAAACATGTTATAAGATGTTTGATGCAAAAATTTTAAAAAATATTGACTTAAAGGAAAATCGTTTTGGATTTGAACCTGAAGTAACAGCCAAGATTTCTAGAGTTAATAAAATTAGAATATATGAAGTTGGAATTTCATATTATGGTAGAACATATGAAGAGGGTAAAAAAATAGGGTGGAAAGATGGAGTAAGGGCTATTTACTGTATTCTGAAATACAATATTTTTTCCAGATAACATATCTTTATAAACCCAAATATCTCTTGTATATTTTAATAAATAGTTTAATTTTGCAATTCAAAAATTAATAATGTACGCAGTAGTTGAAATACAAGGCAGTCAGTTTAAGGTTGAAAAAGACCAAAAACTTTTTGTAAATAGAATTGATGCAAAAGAAGGATCAAAAATTTCTTTTGATAACGTATTACTCTTAGATGACGGAAAGAAAGTGCAAGTTGGTAAGCCAAATTTATCTGGCACATCAGTTGAGGCTAAAATTATTGCTCATAAAAAAGATGATAAAGTAATTGTCTTTAAAAAGAAAAGAAGAAAAGGGTATAAAGTTAAGAATGGTCATAGACAGCCAATTACTGAAATTATAATTCAAGGTATTGGTGAGAAAAAAGTTACTCCTAAGAAAGAGGTTTCTTCCGATAAAGCACCAGCTGCAAAGAAAGCGCCATCTGCAAAGAAAGCACCAGCTGCAAAAAAATCAACAACTGTAAAAAAATCAACAACTGTAAAAAAGTAATTAGTTATGGCACACAAAAAAGGAGTTGGTAGTTCAAAAAACGGA